>JBBRGY010000027.1:0-13994 GCA_038223495.1 Burkholderiales bacterium
CGCATTTTTAAGTGTTGGCGACATTGCCGCGCACACCGTTACGCTTACGTCCGCCTCGCTTCAAACCAAATCCGTAACGCTTGCGGGCACTATCACAACGCCCACCGGAAGCGTCGGCTACGTCGCCTTCCAGACCTTCAGCCCCTATAGCTCTGAGCAGGCTTTGATCAACGCATTTACCGGCCTGCAATCAGCCGGCGTGAACGATCTGGTGCTAGATTTGCGCTACAACGGCGGTGGCCTGCTCGATGTGGCAGGCGAGCTTGCCTTCATGATCGCTGGCTCCGCACGTACTGCGGGTAAGACATTCGAACGCACGTTACAAAATGACAAATCCCCATTCGGGATCGGCGGTGAGATCACGCCGTTTTATTCAACTGCGGTTGGATTCTCGGCTGCGCGCGGTACTCCCTTGCCTACGCTAAATCTGGGCCGCGTATTTGTTCTTACCAGCGCAAGCTCATGCTCCGCGTCCGAAGCCGTCATCAATGGTCTTAGAGGCGTCGACGTTGAGGTAATTTTGATCGGCGCTACCACTTGCGGAAAGCCGTATGGCTTCTTTCCAACTAGCAACTGCGGTACGACGTACTATTCAATCCAGTTCACCGGGCGCAATCAAAAGGGAGAAGGTGATTACATCAACGGCTTCGCTCCCAGTTGCGCAGCATCGGACGACTTAACCAAGCAGCTCGGTGATCCGACCGAACTACAACTCGCCGCTGCACTCACGCGCCGCAGCTCGGGGGTCTGCGCTCCGGTCACTACCGCTGCGGCCATACAACAGGCGAAAGCGCTTGCCGTTCGCAACGACCCAGAAGACGTCGCAGCCAAAGCGCTCTTGACCGGCGGCAGGAGTCTGATTGAAGGCAGCAAATTGGTGGGCGTTCCGCGTCCTGCAAATGTTCCTTCACCGCGAGTAATGCCGATGGAAATTCCGAATTTGGGTACCGCGCCGTAACGGTGCAGTTTCGCTGCGGCGAAATCTCGAACGAGTTCATCTGATTCAGCGCGCCTTCGGCGCGCTTGTCGGCCCCCTACGCCCACCGCGTCAAAGCGACCGCGAATCCTGTTCTTTCGCGGGCATGCTAATGGTTTACACCCCCACAAGTGCTAGCAAGCAGGATAGAGTCGACGCTTCTCGCAACGTCCATCGACAGGTAGCCTTCCTGCGTAAGATTTGCTGTGAATCACATATAACAAAGAGGATTCTTATGAAAATAAAATTGGCTTTACCCATGATCTGCGCCGCGAGCGTTGTTGCACTCGCGGGCTGTGGCTCGGACACTCAAGTGGCGCTGAATTCCGCGCCCGCTTTCGTGAGCGGCACCATTCAACGCACTGTTCTTGATGGCACCAGCAACGATTTGCTCACTGCGGGACTCGGAAAATCCGGATTACAAAGCGCGGTATCACCGCTGCTGACCGACGCCGCAAATCCCAGTGCTTCGGAACTGCGCCGACTCGCCGTTTACAACAACTATCGAGCCTTGGTCGACGTCACGACAAACGGAGGCTTTGGCGTCCTATTTGGGCCGAACATCGATGCCAATGGCGTCGTTGGCACCGGTGAAGGCAAGATCGCTGGCGTCGAATACATCGCCTATTCCGATGACGGTACCGGCAAACAAAACGTCACCATGATGGTCCAGATCCCATCAACGTTTAAAGCCGATGCGCCCTGCATTGTGACGGCGGCCTCCTCCGGTTCGCGTGGCGTTTATGGTGCAATTGCAACGGCGGGTGAATGGGGCCTCAAGAAGGGCTGCGCTGTCGCCTACACCGACAAGGGCACGGGCAACGGTGCGCATGACCTGGTGAGCAACACGGTGTTCGACATCAATGGTCGCCCCATCCTCAGCAACGTCGCTGGCGCACAGTTCGCAGCCACAACTCCTGCCGGCACCTTGGCGAACAATCGCATTGCAGTGAAGCATGCACACTCGCAACAAAACCCGGAAAAAGACTGGGGCAAATTCACGCTGCAAGCGGTCAAGTTTGCGCTGTTTGCCTTGAACGAAGAGCTGGCACCAAAAGCTAACACCGCAAGCACTGTCAAATTCACCGCCGAAAACACGCTGGTCATCGCCTCCAGCGTTTCCAACGGTGGTGGTGCTGCGCTTCAGGCGGCCGAGGCCGACACGGAAAATCTGATCGACGGCGTCGCTGTCGCCGAACCGCAAATTCAGCCAGATGGCTCGGGCGGCGCATCGGTCAAATTCGGTAACAACACCGTGACCAACGGCGGCAAGAGTCTCATGGATTACACCGCTCAGGCGATGCTGTATCAACCGTGTGCCGCGCTTGCAACGTCGGTCACGACTGCGCCAGGCGCTGTCTATGTCAGTGCCGTGGCTGGGGCAAACCGCTGCGCGTCGCTTGCTGCGAAAGGCCTTCTCACGGCCACGACCACGGCCACTCAGGCCGACGAAGCGCTTGCGAAAATTCATGCCGCAGGATGGTTACCGGAATCCGACCTGTTGCTCGCTTCACACTTCGCCTTTGCGGTGCCTGCGATTGCTGTGACCTACGTCAACACCTACGCAGCCGCTAACGTGGCCGACAATCTGTGCGGCTACGGCTTTGCGGCGACTGGCGCAGACTTTAAACCCACACCGATTGCCGCTGCGGCATTTGCGCGTCTCTTCGGCACCGGCAATGGCATTCCGCCTTCGAGTGGCATCAACATCGTGAACTTCAATAATCCGGGCGGCGCGATTTTGGAGGGTGCCGGATCTGCGTCCGCTGGCGGCAAGCTCGACTACAACTTTGACGGCGCGCAGTGCATTGCCGCAAAAGTCAACGATGCCACCGTCGCGGCCAACATCAAAGCGGTGCAGCGCAGCGGCAAACTTCAGGGCAAACCTACCATCATCGTGCATGGTCGTAACGACGCGCTGGTGCCTGTGAACCATGCTTCGCGCCCGTACGTCGCGCAAAGCCTGACCGCACAAGGCGCGAGCGCCAAGCTGAGCTACATGGAAGTCACCAACGCGCAACACTTTGACGCGTTCATCGGCAACGCAGCGCTTCCGGGCTACGACACGCGATTTATTCCGCTGCACGTCTACTTCAACCGCGCCATGGACGCGATGTACGACCACCTGAAAAACGGCAAAGCACTGCCGCCCTCACAGGTCGTACGCACCACGCCGCGCGGCGGCACGCCAGGCGCAGCACCGGCCATCGGCGGCAGCAACGTGCCCGCATTTAACGCGGCTCCGACAGCAGCCGACGCCATCACGTTCAGCGGCAGCACGCTGACGATTCCTCAGTAAGCGGACACCACCCTCCCCGCTCGGGGAGGGTGTCGGGTCGTAGAGCCCAAACTTCAAACGAAGCAAACCAGAAGCGATTTCGCGTAGCCTTGCGCCTCCACCGTTTAACGGAGTGCCGCCTTGACCTCGACCTCGACCGCGTACCCTCACCTCCTCGCCCCTCTTGATCTGGGCTTCACCACGCTTAAAAACCGCGTGCTGATGGGCTCGATGCATACCGGGCTGGAGGACAAAGCCGAACACTTCCCTCGCCTCGCCGCGTATTTCGCCGAGCGTGCCAGAGGTGGCGTTGCGCTGATGGTGACGGGTGGCTATGCGCCCAATATCGAAGGCTGGCTGTCACCCTTTGGTTCACGGCTGGCGTCTTCGTCCGCTGCAAAAAAACATGTGCAAATCACCGATGCGGTTCATGCGGAAGGCGGCAAGATTGCGCTGCAAATTTTGCACGCGGGCCGCTACGGATACTCGCCGCTATCAGTCGCGCCATCCCGCCTGAAATCTCCGATCACGCCGTTCACGCCGCGTGCCCTTTCTGCGGGCGGCATCGAGCGCCAGATTCGTGGCTTCGTACGCTGCGCAAAGCTAGCGCGGGAAGCGGGCTACGACGGCGTCGAGATCATGGGTTCTGAGGGCTATTTCATCAACGAATTTTTGGTGAGCTACACCAATCGGCGCACCGATCAATGGGGTGGTAGCTACGAAAACCGAATGCGTTTGCCGGTCGAAATTGTGACCCGCGTGCGCGAGGCCGTCGGGCCGGATTTCATCATCATCTTCCGTCTCTCGCTGATCGATTTGATTCCCGGCGGCAGCTCGTGGTCCGAGGTCGTGCAGCTCGCCAAGGCCGTCGAAAAAGCGGGCGCGACCATCATCAACACAGGCATCGGCTGGCACGAAGCACGCGTACCGACTATCGCCACCAGCGTGCCGCGCGCGGCGTGGACGTGGCTGACGAAGAAACTCAAACCCGAGTTAACGATTCCAGTAATTACGTCGAACCGCATCAACGTGCCCGAAGTCGCGGAACAAGTGCTGGCCGACGGTTGCGCCGATATGGTTTCAATGGCGCGACCGTTCCTCGCCGACCCAGAATTTGTGAAGAAAGCGGCCGAAGGTCGTCGCGACGAAATCAATGTTTGTATCGCCTGCAATCAGGCCTGCCTCGATCACATCTTTGCGCAAAAAATGTCGTCCTGTCTGGTCAATCCACGAGCCTGTCACGAGACAGAACTGGTCTACACGCCGACGCCGAAACGCCGCAAATTTGCGGTCGTGGGCGCAGGCGCAGCAGGCATCGCCGCAGCGAGCGTGCTCGCCGAGCGAGGGCACGAGGTGCATCTGTTCGAATCGGCCGACAAGGTCGGCGGCCAACTCAACATGGCCGCCACGATTCCGGGTAAAGAAGAGTTTCACGAGATGCTGAAATACTTCAAGAAAAAACTCGAGGTGACCGGCGTAAACGTTCATCTCAACACGCGCGCAGATGCGGAACTCTTGGCTGCCGGAAATTACGAAGAAGTGTTTCTCGCGTCAGGCGTTGCGCCGCGCGACCCGAAAATTCCGGGGCAAGATCATGCGAAAGTTTTGTCGTATGTTGACGTGCTCGCCAACAAGAAAACTGTCGGGCAAAAGGTCGCCATCATCGGTGCCGGCGGTATCGGATTTGACGTGGCGGAATTTCTCGTCAAAGGCGATCATTCCCCAACCCTCCATCTCGACGAATGGCTTGCCGAATGGGGCGTCGTCGATCCTGAAACCGTGCCCGGTGGCGTGGTCAAACCCAAACCCACGCCGCCCGCACGCCAGATCACACTGCTGCAACGCAAAGTCGGCAAACTGGGCGCGGGCCTCGGCAAAACCACGGGCTGGATTCATCGTGCCGAACTCAAATCTCGTAATGTCGAAATGGTAAGCGGCGTCAACTATGAAGAGATCAGCGATCAGGGACTGCTCGTGACCTATGGCGAAAAGCGCGAAAACCCGACCTGGCTTGAGGTGGACAACATCGTGTTGTGCGCCGGACAGCTTCCGCTGCGCGAACTGGTGGGGCCGCTGGCGGCCAAAGGCATAAAAGTCACACTGCTCGGCGGCGCCGACGTGGCCTCCGAACTCGACGCCAAACGCGCCATCAATCAGGCGAGTTACGCGGCAGCAGAGGTTGCCTAGGTATTGCTTTGGGGCGTCGCATTGGCAACGAATGGCCTCTTGAACCGTGTGCGCCGCAACACACCGCCGAATTGCCAGGCCCCCAATATCGCTCTCTCGCCCCGCTTCAAACGACCTGCGAACGCCAGAAACGCAACAAGTCTTGGCTAACGGCCTGCGCGGTTTAATTCGCCGCTAGCAGGCTGATTCACAAACGCCTAACATCGTACGTTAAGCCGTCGTCGAAGGCACAATGCTCCGATGGCGACAACAGTTCAATCAGGAGGAACCATGATGTCCAAACAAACTCTTAAAGTCGGCGCGTTCGCAGTACTGGCCGCAGCAGTGCTGAGCGCCTGTAGTGGCGGCGGCGACGTTGCCCCCGGCCCGGCCATTGACCTAACGACTGCGCGTGGCACGCTCGTTGCTAACCCCCCCGTCATTCTGGCGAGCTTCCCTACCGCCACGGATTTCACAAACGTTTTGAATTCGTCGGCGAGCGGTAAGGGGCTACTACAGCTTGCTGGCGCTCCTAAATGCGGCATCACATTCCACTACATGGAATACAACACGGTTGGCGCCGTTGGCGAAGCGACCAACGCCACCGGCGGCATCATGGTGCCAAGCGGAACCGATCCGGCTTGCTCCGGCCCGCGTCCGGTACTGCTATACAGCCACGGCACGACCGTTGAAAAAGGCTTCAACATGGCGAGCCCCGCCACTAGCGAAGCCGGTCTTGTCGCCGCGATGTATGCCGCGCAAGGCTGGATTGTCGTCTCCTCAAACTACGTTGGCTACGACGCCTCGCGTTCCACCTATCACCCGTACTTGGTCGGCGAGCAACAATCGAACGACATGATCGACGCACTGCGCGCCGCTCGCAAGGCTTTCGCCGGGATTGGCGCTAATGATTCGGGCAAACTGTTCCTGTCGGGTTACTCGCAAGGCGGTTACGTTTCGATGGCTACGCATAAGGCGATGCAAACCAATTACGGCAGCGAATTCAAAGTCACGGCGTCGGGCAACATGTCCGGCCCATATTCGTTGACCAACACGTTCAAAACGGTGTTCGCGGGCGGTGTTAACGCGGGTGCGACGGTGTTTACGCCGCTGATTCTGACGGCATGGCAGAAGGCTTACGGCAACCTCTACACAACGCCGTCGGACGTGTATGAAGCAGCCTACGCTACCGGTATCGAAACGCTGCTGCCTGGTCCTTTGACGTTCAACCAATTGTTCACGACTGGCAAGCTGCCCACCAAGCTCTTCGCCAACGGTGCACTGGTGACGCCTGATCCATCGCTGAATGCCTTGTTCGCGAGCGGTATCGGTGTGCCTAACCTGATCAAGGACAGCTATCGTCAGGCAATTCTAACCAATCCAAGCCACCCAGTCTGGGTAGCCGCAGCCAAGAACGATCTGCTCAGCTGGACACCCGCCCGCCCGGTCGCAATGTGCTACGGCGCGCAGGATCCGACGGTGTTTGGTAGCAATACAACCGACGCAGTCCGCTATTTCGGCATTAGGGGCGCACAAGGTTTCACCACCGTGTTTAATCTCGAAGACCCGGTCACAGTTGGCCCAACTTTGGCCGGTGCATTTGCGCAGGCAAAAGCAGGTGCTGCCGCTGATCCAACGTTGGGTGCATCGCCTGCCGAGCGCGTACTCGGTGCATATCATGGCAGCCTCGTGCCACCATTCTGCAATCTTGCGGTACGCTCGTACTTCCAGAATGTGTTGGCAGCAGGTCTGTAAGCAAAATGCGTCATCAGCTCTAAGCTGAAACCCGCATTCTAAATGGGCCTACGGGCCCATTTTTGCATTTATCGACTTTTGCATAAATCGATTGTTAGCCCCCTAGAAGTGGCGCTTTACGCTCGAAGATGTTTATAAATTATTTGGCCAGAATTTCGCAGTTGCGTGCGCAAAATGCGCTAATTCGAGGTATCGAATCGTCGATCAGGCGAACGTGATCATTGCCCAATGACATCGGAGCGTCGGGATTTCCGAATCGCACCTCGACACGCGGCGTGAAGCGCCGTCCAACGCGCCTCCTCGCTGTCAGGCCCGCTATCTCTTTAGGCGCGCCGTCAGCTTTACAGCCGTGGTGTTCTTGTTGCTCCACATCCAGCAATAGTCCTGCTTCGCCACAACGTTCAACGTCCCGGCCGCCTGCTTGGCGCCCTCGTACTTCGCAGGGAAAACGACCGCCTTGCCTTCATGAAAATGGATGTTGAAGTCCAGTGCCCGATCTGCATCAAAGCTCCAGCCGATGGTTTGCCCGCTGGAAAGGCCACCACACAACTCCAGGAATTTACCCGGTGGCACGGTCGCCGTGTTTTCAAAATGTCCGCTGGAATTCCACGCGATGTCGATCAATTCGGCGCGAGCAGGGCACGATGCAGCAGCGACGACCGTCAAGGCAATCGAGTAAGCAATGGATCGAAGCGGTGGAGCTGAAAGCATTGTTATTTTCCTCTGAGTCGAAGTGCGTTCGTAATCACCGAAGCGGAGCTTAAGCTCATTGCCAAAGCCGCGATCATAGGCGAGAGCAGCCAGCCAGTGAAGGGATAAAGTAGCCCTGCAGCGATCGGCACACCGAGCGCGTTGTAAAAAAACGCGAAGCCCAAATTTTGTTTCATATTGTTAACGGTCGCTATCGACAAGGCGCGTGATGCTGCAATGCCGCGCAGGTCGCCCTTAATCAGCGTAACCTGCGCGCTGTTCATCGCAACATCCGTCCCCGTCCCCATTGCGAGGCCCACGTCGGCTTTGGCAAGCGCTGGCGCGTCGTTGATGCCATCGCCGGCCATCGCGACGATCCGGCCCTCCTTCTGAAGGCGCTCAACGAGCGCAAGCTTGTCAGCGGGTTTGACTTCACCGTAGAACTCTTTGATGCCCAGTTTTGTGGCAACCGCTTTCGCCGTCGTTGCGCCGTCTCCGGTGGCCATAATCACTCGAATACCAGTCTCCATCAACTGTGACAACGCTTCCTGCGTGCTCGCCTTGATCGGGTCCGATACAGCCAGTAATCCGGCAAGCTCTCGATTCACGGCCAGATACATCACGCTGGCGCCCGATGCGCGCAGCACCTCGGCCCGCTCCTTTAATGAGTCGACTGACACGTTTGACTGCGCCATAAGCGTCGTGTTGCCCAGCACGACTGTGTCGCCGGCGATCACGCCGCGCACGCCAATGCCGGTGTCGGATTCAAACGAATCCGGTTTGCTGAGCGCGAGCTTCTGCTCATTGGCCGCGCGAACGATTGCCGCCGCTAACGGATGTTCGCTGCCCTGATCGAGGCTTGCAGCGAGCCGTAAAACCTCTTCGTTACTGAAGTTGCCGACACCGACCGCCTCATTAAATGCGGGCTTGCCTTCGGTCAACGTGCCGGTCTTGTCAACGATCAAGGTATCCACATTTTTGAAGTTCTCGATGGCGGCTGCGTCCCTGAACAAGATGCCCTGCGTCGCGGCCTTGCCCGTCACCACCATGATCGACATGGGCGTCGCCAATCCCAGCGCACACGGACACGCGATGATCAACACGGCCACTGCATTCACCAGCCCAAAAACCCAGCTCGGCTCCGGTCCGAACACGCCCCATACGAAAAACGTGAGCAGCGCAATGCTCACTACTGTCACTACAAAGTACGCCGCGACCGTATCGGCCATTCGCTGCATCGGCGCCTTTGAGCGCTGCGCCTGCGCGACCATTTGCACAATTTGCGACAGCAGGGTTTGCGAGCCCACTTTCTCGGAACGCATCACCAGGGCCCCGTTCGTGTTCAGTGACGCCCCAATCAGTTTGTCGCCCGTCCGCTTGGTCACCGGAATCGGCTCGCCAGTCAACATCGATTCATCGACCGCGCTCGCGCCCTCGATCACTTCACCGTCGACCGGGACTTTTTCGCCAGGACGAACGCGTAGACTGTCGCCGACGTGCACATGCGTCAACGGGATGTCTTCTTCCGTTCCATCGGCATTGATGCGTCGCGCAGTTTTGGGCGATAAACCCAGCAGCGACTTGATTGCTGCCGACGTTTGCGAGCGCGCTTTCAGCTCCAGCATTTGACCGAGTAGTGTCAGCGAAATGATGACCGCCGCCGCTTCAAAATACACCGCGACCCGACCCATCGACGTGAACGTTGCTGGAAACACTTGCGGCGCAACCGTGGCAACCACGCTGTAGACGAATGCAGCTCCGGTGCCGAGTCCGATCAGGGTCCACATATTGGGGCTACGGTTGATGATCGAGTGCCAGCCACGAACGAAAAACGGTGCACCGGCCCACAACACAACAGGCAAAGTCAACACCAACTCAATCCAGCTTTGTGTCGCCATGCCGAACCATTGAAAGCGATGCCCCACCATAGCTAGCGTCGCCACGATGATCGTCAATGGCAGCGTCCACCAAAAGCGCCGTCGAAAATCTGTCAACTCCGGGTTCTCATCGTCATCGAGACTCGGCAACTCAGGCTCCAACGCCATGCCGCACTTCGGGCAAGCACCGGGATGGTCTTGACGCACTTCCGGGTGCATCGGACAGGTGTAGATCGTGCCCACCGGAGCTACCTCAGAGGTCGCAGGTGCGGCGATCTCTGGAGCGGCGACCGTGGGCGCGACGAGGTACTTCTTCGGGTCGGCAATGAACTTCGCTTTGCAGCCTGCGCTACAAAAATAAAACGGGTGTCCTTCGTGCTCATGACTGTGCTCTGACGCAGCCGTCACGGTCATCCCGCACACTGGATCCTTAAGTACGGGAGGCGCAAAAGACTCGCCGCCGCCTGCAACCGGATTGGCTTCCGTGTCGTGCGAGCAGCAACACGGTTTAATCTGACCAAAGGTTCGACGCGGTGCGCGTTGAAATTTAAGTTCCATAAGGGTGCCTTTCAAACGGCGATGACCAGTAAGCAAACAGGTTAAACTCTGTTGTCAACCCCAGAGTCAAGCCTTTTCTGAATGATATGCCTAACCCCGCTGCACAGACACTCACCATTGGTCACCTCGCGCGCTCCGCAGGTGTTGGCGTCGAAACGATTCGCTACTACCAGCAGCGCGGATTGCTGCCAGTTCCGGCGGCCGCAGGTGCTTATCGCCGCTATCCGGTGCAGTTGGGCGAGCGTATTCGGTTCGTCAAGCGCGCGCAGGAGTTGGGCTTTTCGCTTGAGGAGATTGCCGAGTTATTGCGGCTTGAGGATGGCACTGACCGACGCTCCATCCGGCGTATCGCCAACGAGCGGCTTGAGCAGATTCAATTAAAGCTTGATGACCTGCATCGAATGAAGGCGGCGCTTTTGCATCTGGTGCATGAATGCGAGCACACGAGCAAAGGGCAGCCTTGCCCGATCATTGAAACACTATCGACCCCGCTCTCGTAGTCGTGGATGTCGCGTGATCGTAGAAACATAAAATCACCGTGCCAACTTATATTTTTTTGAATCTCATAGGAGAGAACAATGCATCCGTATAGAAACTTCATTGTGATGATCGTGTTGTCCGCGACGCTAATGTTCTGCTTGATGTACCTGAACACATATCAGTTGAGCCATGTTTGGTTTAGCCAAACTCGCCTCTTCATGACATTCATCATGGCAGGCTCCATGGCGTTAGTGATGCTTTTCTTCATGCGCCATATGTACAAAGACAAAAAGGCCAACCTGGCTATTGTCATAGGAAGTGTCGCTTTGATGGGCTTGGGCCTATGGCTCGTTCGCAGCCAAGTCACCGTCGGCGAAATCGCATGGATGAAAGCGATGATTCCACACCACTCAATTGCAATTCTTACCAGCGAGCGCGCGCATATCACTGACCCTCGCGTCAGGAAGCTAGCTGACGGAATCATTGAGGCGCAGCGGCGGGAGATCGGCGAGATGGAATCCCTGATCAAGGACCTCGATTCTCGGCCAGCCCAAGCTTCGGGCAAGTAACCCTTAACAATGCATTCAAGCCCGAGCCGCTTCGCAAACACTCAACATCGGTTGTCCCACGCTGCAGGCGTCGGCGTCGAAACGATGCGCCTGTACCAGCCGCGCAGTTTGCTTCCGATTCCGGAGGTAGCAGACGCCTATCGTCGTTATCCGGTGCAGTTAAGCGAGAGTATTCGGTTCGTCAAGCGCGCGCGGGATTTGGGCTTTTCGCTGGCTGCAATTAGCTCGTCGCCCGATGCACACGAAGCGGCGCACCTGTGACACGATTCATTCGCTATACGCTGGTCTTCGCAGCCGTAGCGCTGATTGTTGTTGCCACGTGGTGCACGATAGCCGACCGCAGCGGCGTTCGCGTCTATGTCGGCGGCAATCCACCGCTGCCCGCAACGCTTGTCCGTACAACCCGAATTGCGTTGGTACTGGGCGGCGGTGGGCCGCGAGGATTTGCTCATGTCGGCATCCTGAAAGCGCTAGAAGAAGCCGCGATTAGCCCAGACCTCATTGTGGGGTCCAGTATGGGCGCCCTGATTGGCACGCTCTACGCCGCCGGACCCAACGCACGCGAACTCGAACGCGTGGTCATGAGTGCAGACTTGAGCGACGGGTGGCGGGATCTCACTCTTTCGCGTCGTCCGTGGCTCAAGGGGGATTACCTCGTGGCGCAGGCGCGGAAACTGCTGAACGATAAGTCGCTGGAGCAACTAACGACTCCCGCGGTCGCGGTGGTGACCAACGTCGCAACCGGTGCTCCCGTTGCATTGACGCGAGGCGACGCCGCCGTCGCAGTGCGTGCATCAACCGCAATTCCGGGCACCTTCAAGCGAGTTCGCATTGGCGATGCCGAATATTTTGATGGCGATATTTCAGCGCCGGTTCCAGTGGCCCTCGCGCGAGCGGCCGGAGCAGCGTTCATCATCGCTGTCGACGTCATGTCTCACCCATCGGAAATGCCCGAGGACCTTCGCGATTATCCCGACCTTTTCATATCTGATTACTACCGATACGCCATCAACTTGCGCGACCTGCCAGCAGCGGACATCGTGATATCGCCGAGGCTCGGTTACTACGCTGGATTTTCCGTGGAGGAGCGCGCTCGACTCATCGCCATCGGATATGCAGCCGGAAAAGCGGCCGTCCCGGAAATACAGAAGCAATTGCGTCAAAGAGCACTTTCTCCGTCAACCATCCGGCAGTGATTGAGGTATTTTTCGGAACCGTTCTGGCGAATCAGCAACGACGCAGATCGTGGATCACGTCCGCGCGTTGATGTTCACAACCAGCCGCTGGTGAATCCCGCCCGCCGCAACCCGTTGACGACGTAGGGGCACGCACGCATCAGTCGCCAGAGAAAGTCTGATCGGTAGTTCTCGAACATGAGCACAACTGGCCCGAGGTTGATGCCGAAATGATAGGGTGATGTCCAGCCCGCGTCGCCTTCACGTTGAGGCTCCTCCAAAAAACTCAAATTGAAACTGCACCTGAAGCAGTATTCGCCGGTTACTTGGGGATAGACGTCCTGAAAGTGTTGTAGCGACGGCAGTACGATCTCCGGCGCGAACGGCAGCGACGCGGCCACGGCCCACGGCGCGACGGTTCCATCGTCGGGGCCGTACGGTGCGCCACGCGCTGCGTAGCTGAAGAACGAACGATCAATGCCCTTGATGCGACGGGTGGTCCAGCCGGGCCCATCGCTCGCGGTCAGGCCCCAAAAGTTTTCACCGTAACCCGCAAACTCCAACGGATTGCGGATCGCGTATTCACGCTGCACGTAGGTCGCGCGTCGGCTGTTCTCGCAGTAATCAATGCCTTTGTCGCGCGCGAAGGCATCCTGGATGCCGCGCATGTCCAGCCAGATGTGCGAATACTGGTGGATGAAAAGCGGG
Source organism: Burkholderiales bacterium (assembly GCA_038223495.1). GTDB lineage: Bacteria > Pseudomonadota > Gammaproteobacteria > Burkholderiales > Casimicrobiaceae > Casimicrobium. Next base: position 13,233 of record JBBRGY010000027.1, read on the forward strand.
CCCCCGTAGAGCAGCTCGTAACCGTAAATAGTTTTCCACTCGTAGGTCGAGGTCCACGCCGTGTAGCTCTCGGTCGGCAGCGGGTGCGTTGGTGAGCCGAGCCCGAGCACGTAAAGCAAGGTGGCTTCGTCGTAGCCGCGCCAGCGGTAGGGAAGGAACCCGCCTTCGGGCGTCCACCCATGCGTCGCCGTCGCGGCCCCGTTGCACGCCCACGCCCAATCGGCTCGCCGATATAGCGCGTCGGCCAGCGTGCGCACGGCCTGCTCGTCTTCGTCGTCGTGGTCGAAGTAAGCCGCGGCGACGAGCATACCGGCAATGAGGAACGTGCTATCGACGGTGGACACCTCACACAGACCCGCGCGGCGACCGGTCTTCATGTCGAGAAAGTGGTAGTAGAAGCCTTTGTACCCGGTTGCGTCGGAAGCCGTGCCTTGCTGACTGGCCCAGAAGAAGCGCAGCACCGCTAACGTGCGAGCCAGCGCATCGGTGCGTGTCATCCAGCCTCGCTCGACGCCCACCGGATAGGCTGCCAGCGCGAAGCCCACCGCCGCGATGCTGGCAGGCGAGCCCGGCTCTGATTTGTCAGCGACGAGACCGTTCGCGGGATTGGTCTCGCGCAGGAAATATTCGAACGCGTGGCGCTGCAACGCGTCGAGCCGCGCTTCACCAAAGGTGGACGTAACTGCGTGTCGTTGCATATCCATGGGCACGGGTTCCATCAGATCACCAGCGGTTGATCGGACAGCTCGTTGGCGTTGCGAC
>JBBRGY010000028.1:0-13992 GCA_038223495.1 Burkholderiales bacterium
AACGGCGGATGTCAGACCCAGGAAAGTGCACGCGATTTCCTCCATCTCTGCGATGGTGCAGCTGGTTCAGGGCGGCTTCGGTGTTGCCACCTTGCCGCAGGCCGCTGTGGCCCGTTTGAGCGAAGCATTCAACATCAAAGCACTGTCCTGTTCGGATGAACTTTTACCCCTGCCGATCCACGCGAGCTATCGTGCAGATCCAACCTCCCTGATTGCCGAGCAGCTCCTGAATAGTGCGCTTGAATACTCGGTCCGCGCACTGCATGCCAAAGCGTTGCATCGAAAAAAGTGATGAGCTAACAAATAAATTTTGTGTTTGCGTTGAAGTCACTCGCTGACCAAAATCGCTTCCTATCTGCACAGCAAGCGAAGCACCGTGGAAATGTCACTGCCACTGGCAACTCAAAATAGCACTCAAAATAGCAACATCTTGCTGGCTGAAGCAGTGCGTCAACGCATTCGCTCCGGCGAGTTCACATGCCATACCTGTGGTGTTGCCGATCAGCATGTGCAAGGCAACGTGGTCATTTTGCCGCAGACGCTAGCGTCTGATTTTCTGGGCTTTTGTCAGAAGAACCCCAAGCCCTGCCCATTGTTGGCGGTGTCGGAACCTGGGGAGTTTCTGTTTCCGACGCTCGGTACACATGTTGATATCCGCACCGACGTTCCGCGCTATCGCGTCTGGCGTAATGGCGAATTGGTTGACCAACCCACGGACATCACTGCACTTTGGCGCGACGATCTGGTCACGTTTGTCATCGGTTGTTCGTTTTCGTTCGAACAGGCGCTGCTTGAGGCTGGCCTCTCGTTACGGCACATTGACCAGGGAAAAAATGTCGCTATGTTTCGCAGCAACATAGCGACTGAGGCGGTCGGTCCGTTCAGCGGCCCCATGGTCGTTTCGATGAGACCGTTTTCGGCTGCAACGGCACTTCGTGCGGTAGAAATCACTTCGCGATTTCCCCAGGCACATGGCGCACCTGTACACGTCGGATCGCCGCATCTGATCGGCATTCACGACCTGTCAAGACCAGATTACGGTGACGCCGTTGAAGTGCGTGACGACGAGGTGCCCGTCTTCTGGGCCTGCGGCGTTACACCGCAAGCGGCTATCGCTCAGGCAAAGCCAGACTTTTGCATCACCCACGCACCGGGGGCGATGCTCATTACCGATTTACTTAATCAACAACTCGCGAGCCTGTAGCGTTTTCTGAACGCAAAGCCGCTTAACTTTTCGGGGACACATTATGAAGAAATGGATCGCAATCCTGGCGCTGAGCGCCAGCACCATCGTCGCCGCACAGACTAAATGGGATTTGCCCACAGGTTATGCGACTGGCAGTTTTCATACGGAGAACGTGCAGACCTTTGCCAATGACGTGGACAAAGCCACAGGTGGCAAACTAAAGATTACGCTACACGCTAACGGTTCGCTCTACAAAGCCAATGAAATCAAACGTGCAGTGCAAACGGGGCAAACGCAGGCAGGTGAATTCATCCTGTCTGGCGCGTCAAATGAGAACGCGCTGTTCGGGGTCGATTCGATTCCGTTCCTCGCCACGAGCTACGCCGACGCGCGAAAACTCTACGCCGCTCAAAAGCCCGCGCTGGAGAAGTTGCTGGCGAGCCAGGGCATTAAGCTGCTTTTCTCGGTGCCGTGGCCACCGCAATCGCTGTACTCGTTGAAAGCCATCAACGGCCCTGAAGACTTGAAGGGCACCAAGATGCGCGCCTACAACCCGGCGACAACGCGGATCGCGCAACTGCTCAAAGCGCAGCCGACTACGATTCAACTCGCAGAACTCGGCCAAGCCCTGGCAACAGGGACGGTGGAGAATTTTCTCACCTCAAGCGCTAGTGGTGTCGAAAGCAAACTGTTCGAACAAACCAAATATTTCTACTCGGTCGCCGCATGGCTGCCTCGCAATGCAACCGTCGTGAGCCAAAAAGCGTTCGACGCGCTGGATCGCCCGACTCAGGACGCGTTACTTAAAGCCGCTGTTGAGGCAGAACTTCGTGGCTGGCAAATCAGCGAACAGAAGGACGGCGAGTTCATCAAGGAACTCGTTGCCAAGGGCATGAAGGTTTCCGCTCCGTCGCCTGCGCTCAAGAAGGAACTAGTGGCAATCGGCGAAACGATGACCGCCGAATGGGTCAAGGCCGCAGGTGCCGATGGCCAGGCGATCGTGGATAGCTACCGCAAAAAGTAACCATGCGTTTACTAGGTGTGCCGACGGATAAGTTGGCCGCCCGCAGATATAGCCGCGTCGCGTCGGAGCGATGCACATAAATCGAATTCAGAAGGGTCGGGGGTGTACGACATGGGATCATTTGCTTCAAAGATTTATCGCGGCATGATGTTGCTGGCTTGCGTCTCGATGCTCGCTGCGTTTGCTGCGATCATGCTGGGCGTGGTTGCCCGCGAGGCGAATTGGGACATTCAGGGGCTTGATGCCTATGCTGGTTATTCGATTGCCGCCGCACTATTTCTGGCGTTGCCGGAGACGTTTCAGCATGGTGATCACATTCGTGTGGCGCTGCTGCTGCAACGATTGCCAGACCGTATTCGGGTTGCGCTCGAATACTGGTCGCTGCTCGCTGGCTTGGCGCTTACAACCTTCATGACCTGGTACGGAGCACGACTTGTCTGGGTGTCGTACGTCACTCACGATGTCTCGCCTGCGGCGGACGCCACACCCTTGTGGGTTCCTCAGATCACTATGTTGATTGGCTGTGCGGGCTTTGCGCTGGCCTTTACCGACTCGTTGATTTGTCGCCTTCGCGGCCAAGTCTTCTTTGCTGAAGCTTCAGCATCGAACGTCGAGTAGGAGGCCTAGTGGAAGTCATCCTCGCCTTTGGGCTGATCATAGTCCTGCTGATCGTGCTTGGCTCCGGCCTGTGGATTGGTTTGTCGCTGCTCGGCGTCGCTCTGTTTGCCATGCAGCTGTTCACTTCGCGTCCCGTCGGTGACAGCATGATGCTCACTATTTGGGGTTCCACCTCAAGCTGGACACTGACGGCACTGCCGCTATTTCTGTGGATGGGCGAAATCCTCTTTCGCAGCCGTCTCTCCAGCGACATGTTCAAAGGCTTAGCACCCTGGCTTAATCGAATCCCTGGCCGTCTGCTACATACCAACGTAATCGGATGCACCATCTTCGCGGCAGTGTCTGGCTCCAGCGCAGCGACCTGTGCAACCATTGGCAAGATCACTTTGCCAGAACTCAAACGACGTGGCTATCCCGATGACATCGCCATCGGTACGCTAGCGGGGGCAGGCACATTGGGTCTGTTGATCCCGCCGTCAATCATCATGATTGTGTATGGCGTGGCGGCTAACGTGTCGATCGCCAAGCTGTTCATCGCGGGCGTTATTCCGGGCCTGATGCTCGGAACGTTGTTCATGGGCTACATCATCGTATGGGCACTGTTCAACCAGGACAAAGTGCCACCACCTGAAGCGGGCACCACGTTCGCTCAAAAACTTTATGAATCACGGCATTTGATTCCGGTGGTTTCGCTCATCGCCCTCGTTCTGGGTTCGATTTACAGCGGACTGGCTACAGCGACCGAGGCCGCAGCCTTTGGCGTCGCGGGCTCACTGGTACTAGCTGCAATTGAGCGGTCGTTGACGTGGACACTGTTCAAGGAAGGCCTGGTCTCGGCCTGTCGTGTTTACTGCATGATCGGCCTCATTCTCGCCGGAGCAGCCTTCCTCACGCTGTCGATGGGGTTCATGGGCTTGCCGCGTCATCTGGCTGAATTTATCGGCAGCCTGAATCTGTCACCGTTCGTTCTGATTCTCATGCTCATGGGCTTTTTCATTGTTCTTGGCTGCTTTCTCGACGGCATTTCAATGGTTGTGCTGACCATGGCCGTGCTGCTGCCAACGGTACAAAAGGCCGGATTCGATTTGATCTGGTTTGGCATCTTTATCGTGCTGGTTGTCGAGATGGCCCAAATCACGCCGCCCGTCGGCTTTAACCTGTTCGTGCTGCAAAACCTGACCGGAAAAGAAATCACTTATCTGGCAAGAACCGCCATGCCGCTGTTTTTCCTGATGATGGCCGCCGTTCTGACGACTTACTTTTTTCAAGACATCGTGCTGTGGCTCCCGAATCACATGTAGATTTCCCATTTGTGGCCACTGAATTTTGAAATCTTGATATCTTCTAGCCGTATCTCTTTGTGCAATCGTCATGACAACATTTAACACCCCCAACCCACAATGGCAATTCTGGATTGACCGTGGCGGTACGTTCACCGACATCGTCGCGAAGCAGCCTGATGGAGCGTTAGTAACGCTGAAACTGCTGTCCGAAAATCCGGAACGCTACAAAGACGCTGCGGTGCACGGCATTCGTGAATTGCTGGGTGTGAAAGCAGGCGAGCCGATCCCCTCTGAGTTAATTGAAGCGGTGAAGATGGGCACGACCGTTGCCACCAACGCACTGCTTGAGCGCAAAGGCGAGCGGACGCTGCTCGTGGTGACGCGCGGGTTCCGTGATCAATTACGCATCGCCTATCAGGCACGCCCGAAGCTTTTCGTGCGCAAGATTGAGCTGCCCGAATTGCTTTACGAAACCGTGGTCGAAGTGGATGAGCGCATCGGTGCGCATGGTGATGTGGTGCTTCCGCTTGACGAGGCGAAAGCCAGAGCCGACCTGCAAGCCGCGTTTGCGCAGGGCTTCCGCTCAGTTGCTGTTTGCTTGATGCATGGCTATCGTTTTACGCAACACGAGGCTGCATTGAAGCGTATCGCGAGCGAAATTGGTTTCACGCAGATTAGCGTGTCGCATGAAGTCTCACCACTCATGAAGTTCGTGTCTCGCGGAGATACGGCAGTGGTGGATGCGTATTTGTCGCCGATCTTGCGTAGATATGTAGAGCAGGTGCAATCATCGCTCGGCAATGTGCGTTTGCAGTTCATGCAAAGCTCGGGAGGCCTGACCGACGCACACAAATTTCAGGGCAAGGACGCAATTTTGTCCGGTCCAGCCGGTGGCATTGTCGGCGCGGCAGCGGTGACGCAGCTCGCAGGATTCGACAAAATGATCGGCTTTGATATGGGCGGCACGTCAACCGACGTGACGCACTATGCTGGTGAATACGAACGCGCTTTTGAGACCGAAGTCGCTGGCGTTCGCCTGCGTGCGCCGATCATGCAGATTCACACGGTGGCTGCGGGCGGTGGCTCGATCTGCACGTTTGATGGCAGCAAATTCCGCGTTGGCCCCGAGAGCGCAGGCGCGAACCCTGGCCCAGCCGCGTATCGTCGTGGTGGCCCGCTCACGGTGACTGACTGCAACGTGATGGTCGGCAAATTGCGGCCCGAATTGTTTCCGCCCGTATTCGGGCCGAACGGCGATCAGCCGCTCGACACTCGCGCCGTCATCGAGAAATTTGAAGCGATGGCGTTGCAGGTCGAGCGCGACACCGGTCAGAAAAAATCGCCTGAAGAAATCGCCGCTGGCTTCCTGCTCATAGCGGTTGAAAACATGGCTAACGCGATCAAACACATCAGCGTGCAGCGCGGCTATGACGTAACGGAATACACGCTCACCTGCTTCGGCGGCGCGGGTGGGCAGCATGCGTGCATGGTGGCCGATGCACTAGGTATGCAGCGCGTTTACATCCATCCGTTAGCGGGTGTGTTGTCCGCGTATGGTATGGGGCTGGCGGATGTCCGTACGCTCAAGCAGGCGGCGGTTGAGAAAACACTGAGTGATGAACTGCTAGGGTCGCTAGGCGTTGACTTTGATGCACTGACCCAACAGGCTCGGGCCAATGTGGAAGCACAGGGGCTTGCTGCGGACAAAGTCCGGGTCGTCAAAACACTGGCGCTCAAGTACGACGGCACCGACACCACGATTGAGTTGCCGATGGCCGAAAGCACATCGGCGCCCTCGCTGCTCAAGGCGTTCGAGACGACCTATCGCCAGCGCTACGGCTTCCTCATGCCCGGTCGTGCGCTCGTGGTTGAAGCTATCGCCGCCGAGGCAATTGGCCAGACCCAATCCGCACAAGAATCAACGCCCGATTTGCCAGATCGTCCGGCAGGCATGCAAGCGCGCGCCGAGGTCAAAGCTTTCACCGACAACGCCTTGCGTGCCACGCAGGTTTTTTATCGCGAGGATCTGCGTCCCGGCGACATCATCACCGGTCCCGCCATCATCAAAGAGCCGATTGCAACGACGGTCGTCGAGCCCGAATGGCGCGCGGTCGTTACACCGCACAATCACCTCGTACTTGAACGCACCAAAAAGGCCGAACGCGCCCACGCAATCGGCACCACCGCCGACCCGGTGCTGCTCGAAGTGTTCAACAACCTGTTCATGGCGATTGCAGAGCAGATGGGCGTGACGCTTGCGAACACGAGCTATTCGGTCAACATCAAGGAGCGACTCGATTTCTCCTGTGCGATCTTTGATCCCGAGGGCAATCTCGTGGCGAACGCGCCGCACATGCCGGTGCATCTCGGCTCTATGGGCGAAAGCGTTCGCGTAATTCTCGAAAAGCGTGCCGGGCAGATGAAACCCGGCGACGCCTTCGTGCTCAACGCGCCGTACGCGGGCGGCACCCACATTCCTGACGTCACTGTCGTCACGCCGATCTTTCTGGCCGGCGAAGCGACGCCCCTGTTCTACACCGCTGCGCGTGGGCACCACGCTGATATCGGCGGCATCACGCCGGGCTCCATGCCACCGTTCTCAAAGCACATCAGCGAAGAAGGCGTGCTGCTCGACAATGTGCAACTGGTGCGTGAAGGCGTGTTTTTAGAAGACGAACTCACGCAAATTCTCACGCATGACGCCTACCCTGTCCGCAATGTCGCGCAGAATATTGGTGATTTGCGTGCGCAGGTTGCGAGCTGCAATAAGGGCGCGAACGAACTGACCAAAATGGTTGAACATTTCGGGCGCGAGGTAGTCGTCGCCTACATGAAGCATGTGCAGGACAACGCCGAAGAAAGCGTCCGTCGTGTGATTCACAAGCTCACTGACGGCGAATTCGGCGTCGATCTTGACGACGGCAGTCACATTCACGTCAAGGTTTCGATCAACCGCGAAGCACGAACGGCAAAGGTAGATTTCACGGGTACTTCGGCTCAGCGCCCAAGCAATTTCAACGCGCCCCGCAGCGTGAGCCGCGCGGTGGTGCTGTACGTTTTCCGCACGCTTGTCGACGACGATATTCCGATGAACGCGGGTTGCCTGAAACCTATCGAAATCGTCATCCCCGATGGCAGCATGCTGTCTCCGGTCTATCCCGCTGCCGTCGTCGCGGGCAATGTCGAAGTGTCGCAAGCCGCGACCAATTGCCTGTACGGCGCGCTCGGCGTGCTCGCTGGCGCGTACGGCACGATGACCAATTTCACGTTCGGCAATGACGAATACCAGTACTACGAAACCATCTCCGGCGGCTCCGGCGCAGGCCCCACGTTCGACGGCACGAGTGTCGTGCAATGTCACATGACCAACTCGCGCCTGACCGACCCCGAAGTGCTCGAATTCCGCTATCCGGTGCGCGTCGATTCACACACGATAAAGCTGGGCACCGGTGGCAAAGGCAAGTTCCACGGCGGCGACGGCGCAGATCGCCGCATCCGCTTCCTCGAACCCATGACCGCCGCCATCCTCGGCAACAATCGCGTTAATCGCCCGCACGGCATGGCAGGCGGAGACCCTGGAGCTACCGCCAAAAACTGGGTTGAACGGGCGGACGGCTCACGCGAAGACTACGGCCACATTTGCGAAGTCGCGATGAACAAGGATGATGTGTTCGTGATTCAAACGCCGGGCGGCGGGGGATTTGGAAAGGAGTAGGCTGCAATGATGGTTGTGCAGTCCCGCACGAACGAATGACCACATTCAAGGTAAATATGAAAACAAACGGTTTTGAAGAGTATTGTCACCAAGCGCTGCGAGCGGTGATTGGGGCATCAACAGTGTTGATGTTGTCGGCTTGCTCTTCCGTTCCGCCGCCGTCGCCGCAGTCATGGACATTAGGCAATGAGTACCCAGCCACGTCGTTGTCGGGAGAAGGGGACACGTACTTGGCGCACGCGATCGCACGGCGTACGCACGGGGTAGTGAACGTGACCGCGTTGGCCGATGCAAAGTCGGGCTACAAGTCACGCGAACAGCTGCAAGCGGTTGCCGATGGCAAACTGACCATGGCGACGAGCTTTGGCGGCGCACTCTCCGGAAGCAACCCGATTTTTGCATTGCCGTCGTTGCCGTTTGTAGCCGTCAGCCTAGCTGAAGCAAGAGTCTTATTTGACGTCGCTCGCCCGCTTTACGAAGCAGCGCTTGCGCAGCAAAATCAGATACTGCTTCTGGCGACGCCATGGCCACCATCGGGCCTCTGGGCTAAGACGCCTGCGAAATCCGTGGAGGATGTTGCGAACATGAGTATCCGTACGTACGACAAGACCGGCGCGGAAGTGTTTTCCCGATTGGGCGCAAAAGCCAAAGTTGTGTCGTTCGCAGATCTCGCACCCATGCTGGTTTCGGGCGAAATTAATGCCGTGCTCTCTTCTGGTGACGGCGGCGCTGGCCGCAAACTCTGGGAATACCTACCCCATTTCACAGAGATCTGTTATGCCGTTCCATTGAGTTTCACCACGATCAATCATGATCGTTGGTTGGCGCTGAGTCCTGCGCTTCGCGAAGCGGTTTTAGCGGCAGCGAGCGAGACTGAAACCTACGTCTGGCACGCACTTGAAGGGCGCATGGAAACCAACTACCGCCGGATGCGCGACAACGGCATGACGATTACAAGTCCAGTTCCTGATGCGCTGCGTGCGCCGTTGAGTGCCGCCGGAAAATCCGAGGTGGAGAAATGGTTGTCGCAAGCCGGGCCAGAAGCGGCAACCGCGCTTCAGAAATTCCGTTCGACGAGCACGGCAGGTCAGCGATAGCCGGATACGGAGTCAATCTTGCATCATGATGAAAATTGCGTTCGACATTCGCGTCGATTGGCACTTTTCCACCAAGCTTTGCAGGCCTGTTTCAAATGGCATTCGTTTCATGCCAACCCTGCACGTACTATGCCGGCGGCGGATATCTACGTTACGCGGAATTCGTTTTCAGAACGGCAAGTATCTCCCGCAACGTCGCATCAATTGCCCGCAACGCTTCAAGCTGAGCAGCTTCGGAAGCAACACCTGTTGTCACGCCAGATGAAGTGACCCGCTTCATCTCATCCCGCGCCGCCAGAATTTGCGCACGAAAATCATGGGCGTCGATGATTCCGATGAGCTTCATGTCGTTGGCCTGCCCGGCACTGTGGCCTGCGGTTTCGAATTTCAGAATGCTCAGGTTGAAGCGCTTGAGTAGCGGGCCTTCGATGAAGGTCACGTCTTGAATATTTTCGAGCGGAATGGTTTTTTCTACCGTGACGAAAATGCCTTTCCGGTAACGCAGCGCGCGCGGCGTGAGCTCACATTCGAGCTTGTCAAAATAGTGCCGCGCCCACCATTGCCCGATGCCGAGAAACCAGAGGATGGCGAACGGAATGCCGACGATCGTGACGAGCAGACTGAAGCCAACGTTCAGCACCAAATAGGGTCGGATAAGCGGATTGAAGCGCGTACGGATAGGGGGCGTGGTGCTGGCTGGATTCATGGCAGTGCGGCGGAGAAAGTGAACGTTCGTCATTTTGCGCGCATCCGTAAAGGCGTGGCTCGCCCTGCGACGGGTTCACTGCAATTCAAGCTCACAGGCAAAATAGCAGGATGAAAACGATTTACAACGCAGTCCATAGTCGGCATCGCGCTGAACACGAATTTTTCCGGGGTGAGAAGGTTCCTGCCTTCGAAAAGCCGGAGCGTGCGGATTGGGTGCTGGCGGCCGTCGAGCGCGCCAAACTAGGCGAAGTGATTGCGCCGACCGCGCATGGCGATGCAACCATCCTCAAAATTCACAGCGAGCGCTACGTGCATTTTCTGCGTGGTGCGCATGCTGAATATCTGTCGCTGGGCGGCAAGGGCGACGCGTTTCCAGCGACTTGGCCGATTCGCGGCATGCGTTCGGACGTGGAGCCGAAAAATTTCGCGGCGCGCATGGGTTTGTATTCATTCGACGCGGGTTCACCGTTGACGGCCGGGACTTGGACAGCAACGCGCGCAGGGGCAGATTGCGCGCTCACCGCCGTTGACCTGATAAATGCGGGTGAGCGAAGCGCTTTCGTGCTCACGCGGCCACCGGGGCATCACGCAGGCAAAGATTTTTTTGGCGGCTATTGCTTCTTGAATCATGCGGCGATTGCCGCACAGGCTTTACGCGATTCGGGTTGTGCGCGTGTCGCGATCCTGGACGTGGACTATCACCACGGTAACGGTACGCAGGATATTTTTTACGGGCGCAATGATGTGTTCTTCGCGAGTATTCACGGCGATCCGCTAACCGAATATCCGTTCTATCTGGGCCATGCCGACGAACAGGGCGCTGGCGCTGGCGCGGGCCATAACCTGAATCTTCCTTTGCCAGCGGGATGCCCAGTCGAAACGTGGTTCGCCGCACTGGATCAGGCGCTAAAAAGCATTCTCAATTTCCGGCCGGACGCACTCGTTGTCTCGCTCGGTGTCGATACGTTCGAAGGTGATCCGATTTCGCACTTCAAAATAAAGACAACGGACTACCCGCGTATAGGCGAACAGGTGTCTAAACTCAGGTTGCCGACGCTCTTTGCGATGGAAGGTGGCTACGCCGTTGCCGAGATTGGCGACAACGTGGTGGGCGTGTTGCAGGGCTTTGACGGCGGTTGATCTGCTGCCGAATCAATTTTTCTTAGTTTCGCTTCGGCATTGGGATGGCAGGACTGCCCAACAAGCCCTTTGTCGCGATCATCAGGCCAAGCTGAATCAGGAAATCCAGCAGCGAAAACGTGCTGTCATCTGCCTTGACCACGCCAATCACCTCGCATTGCGCCCCAGTTGCAAACAACAGCGCGTTGTCTGATCCCTCAGCCCGCGTCGTCATGACCGCGTCTTCGTTGCGCACATATTCGTGGCAATACTTCGTGGTGATGGTGATTTTGGTGCCCTCAACCGCGTACTGATCGGCGGCTTTTCGGGTCACGCGAATCGTCGCTTCCTGACTGATGGTCTGGCTTTGCGCGAAGAGCGCGAGCGGCGGCGCGGCTAGCGAGACGATGAGAGTGGCGGCGACAACGCGTTTGCAGAGATTCATAGAGTGAACGCTATCACGACGGGCGAGGCGATGCGAGTGCTAAATTGAGGTATCTACGCTATCAACTTTTCGTTGTAGCCTTTAGTGCACAGGGACTAGATCATCAAATCGTCATAAGTCGACTTATGATGAATATAGCCGCTAGCCCCTGAGAAAACGTGCTTTTAGCAAAAAGTTGATGATGAAATCTACCTCACTCAGCACCGCAATCAGGCAATGACCCCGCCGCCCAGACAAACATTGTCACGATAGAGCACTGCGTATTGCCCCGGCGTCGGTGCCCACTGGCCTTCGCGGAAATTCAGCATTGCGTTGGCACGTGAGCCGTCGGCGGGCAAATATTCACACGCTGCGTCGGGTTGCCGATAGCGCGTTTTTCCGCCGTAGCCATACTTGGCGTCTCTACCGCCGCCGTTGCCAGCCGCTGGTTCGCCGCCAGCGATCCAGTGCGTATTGACGAGCGGCACGTCGGTTCGCCGCAGCGCGGGATGCTCGCGCCCTTGCACGACGATCAGTAAATTTTTTGCCATGTCTTTGCCTGCGACATACCACGGTTCGCCCGAGCCCGACTGTGATCCGCCGATGTGTAGGCCGCCGCGCTGACCGAGCGTGTAATACGCGAGCCCCTGATGTTTGCCCACATGCTCGCCCTCGGGCGTGACCATATTGCCCGGAGTTTTCGGCAGATAACGCTCCAGAAATTCGCGGAACGGTCGTTCGCCGATGAAACAAATCCCGGTTGAATCCTTCTTCGCAAAGTTCGGAATGCCTTCGCGCTCGGCAATCGCACGCACTTCGCGCTTCGGAATATTCGCTAGCGGAAACATCGCTTTTGAAAGCTGCGCCTGTGTCAGGCGATGCAAAAAATACGACTGGTCTTTGCTGTCGTCGTCGCCCTTCAAAAGTTCAAAGCTACCATCGGTCTCACGAACACCCGCGTAATGGCCAGTCGCGATTTTGTCCGCGCCAAGCCGCATGGCGTGGTCGAGAAACGCGGCGAATTTGATTTCCGTGTTGCAAAGCACATCAGGATTGGGCGTACGCCCAGCCTGATATTCGGCCAGAAAGTACGAAAACACGCGGTCTTTGTATTCGTTGGCGAAATTGACAACTTCAATGTCGATGCCAAGGTGATCGGCCACACTGACCGCATCCACCAAATCTTCACGCGTCGAGCAATATTCGCTGTTGTCGTCGTCTTCCCAGTTTTTCATGAAAATGCCGAGCACGTCATGGCCTTGCGCTTTCAGGAGCGACGCGGAGACGGCGGAATCGACGCCACCCGAGAGACCGACAATAACTTTCATGGACGAATTATCTGTGAGCGAGCCAAGTGCTCAACATTGGGGGCGGAAACGAAAAAAGCACCCGAAGGTGCTTTTTCTAAATCTAGGCGCCTTACAGCGCGGTCGAATTAAGCAGCAGCTTTAGCGGCTACTTTAGCTTTTTTAGCTTTCTTTGCTTTTTTAGCTTTCTTGACAGCTTTTGCTGGCGTTGCTTTTTTCTCAGCCATTGGAGCGGCAGCAGGAGCAGCAGCTTTAGCTGGTGCAGCGGCTGGAGCAGCAGGGGCAGCTGCAGGAGCGGCCGGTGCTTGGGCGAAAGAAACAGCGGCGAAAGCCGAAGCGATAAGGGCGGTTAACAGTTTGTTCATTTTCAAATCCTCTAGAGAGTTGGTAATTTTTTTGCTTGACTCGGTGTTTCACAAGCCTGAGCAGATAACGAACGCCCTTTTTAGTCGGTTGACACAAAAAGTAACAAAAACACAAACCGGAGCTCCCCTGCCTGCGCTTCCACCGTTGACGATGTCGTTTTCAAAGCTCAACCGTCGATTTTACGGAGCGTTTGTACAAAAGTTAGGGAAAACACTAGGTTCGGTCACTTATTTACGTTTGCCCCGTCGCTACTGTCTCATTCAGGTAAGTTCGCAGCAGATGCACGGTCACGCGGCGTTTCAGCGCAAGTGAAAGCCGATCCACGCCTGCGAGCGTCTGGCAAAGTGACGCGATATCGCGCTGCTGGTGGCTTAAAAGGAAAGTAAGCACTTCATTACTCACGTCAAACCCGCGCCCTGTGGCGTAGGCTGACAGCGCGGAGGGCAAATCGTCCTGCGGGATCGGCAGCAATTCCAACGTGAGTCCGCTGCCCATCCGGGTGCGAATATCGTCACGCAGCGGCCAACGTCCCGGCGGCGATTGCCCTGTTGCCACCGTCACTCCGCCCGACTGCGCCACATGATTAAACGCCGTGAACAGCCAGGCCTGTTGTTCGGCATTGAGCCGGTCGGCATCGTCGACACAGAGAATTCGTGTGCCTATAAAGGGGTCAGCCGGAAACGCCGATGCTGAATTCAGCAGCAAAGTATGAGAATTCGACGCCGCCGCAAGTGCCGCCAACATGTGCGACTTACCCACCGAGCGACCGCCCCACAGCACTAGCGCGCGCGCATTGGCATCACCGCCGCCCGAGGCTAGCGCTAATAAACGTGCAACCGCCTCGCCGTTATCTCCCACGACAAAGTTGTCGAAGCGCGGCGGTTCAGGCAAAAAGAAATCAAATGGAATCTGTGGCGTGATCGCCATAACTAGCGCTTCCGAATTAAGCCGCAGGGGGAACGGGGGGCGCGATTTCGGCGTGAGCCAGGCTGCGCTGCATCACTCGCAACGCCACCAACAGCGCCGCGCTTGCGGGCAGAGCCAGCAACACGCCGACAAAACCGAACAATTGCCCAAATGCCATCAGGGCAAAAATCACCGCCAGCGGATGCAGCCCGATACGATCACCGACCAAATACGGCGTC
>JBBRGY010000029.1:0-13808 GCA_038223495.1 Burkholderiales bacterium
GGGGTGCCGGTGACCTGCCCTGGGCCGGGCGGCGTAGAGAACGTGAATCCAGTGACCGAGCTGGCGTTGTTAGGGTGTATGCCCAGGTCGCCGACGACAAGGCTTGCGCCAGTATTGGTCACCGCCGACGCAGCAATCACAGCAAAGCTGGCGGCTGAGCCCAGCGGAACGGTTTGCGCGCTGACGGCCATTGAGGCAAACAACAACACACCCGCCAAATTCCTTGCAAGCCGATGCGCCTGTTCAGCCATTCTCGTTTTCATTCGTTTGCCTCTTCGGTTGATTATTTTGCTGTCCGTGGCAGCGGCGTCGCCAAACACGAAATAACGCACCATGATACCGTCATTTTGAGTATTAAGGCTACCCCGACAAACGCGTGTAGTCTGTTAGCTAGCGCACAGAAGCTTTACGGCATCGTCAAGAGACAAGCCAAAAAATTGAACAATCAACTCCAAGCTGAAATCCCTACCGCATCTGGGCTAGAAACGCATTATCCAGCTAGTCGAGATATGGCAAATTCGGGTAGTACCCCGCATTTAACCTATGCTTCAGGCGAAAGCTGATTGAAAAGCTGACGGCCTCAGAAGCCGTTTCTGCAGACCGACTTCACTTGCGAAACCGCGTGGCTTAAGGGCAACTTTAAGAGCGCTCCAGTTCTGGCCCAAGCTTGCACCCGAACGCAGCGAGTCCGGCGCGCAACTGCCGATAGGCGGGCTCAACCTCGTCCGGCGTACCTTTCACGCCAAGATCAATGTGACGACCGTACGTCGGGTGATCCACGCTCGGCAGACTGAACACTTTCACGCCGGCGTGATCGCGCTCAATGGCCTCCATCAGCGGTGTGAGCGTCGCCTCCATCGCGCCAAACACGATCACCGATTTTTCGAGGTACGCATCGCGGCGGAACAGGTGCGAATACTTCGTGTCGAGCACCCACTCGATCATCGGCCACGCCATCACTGGAAAGCCCGGCACGAAATGGACATCGCCCACCGAGAACCCCGCAATCTTGTTGAACGGATTCGGGATGATCGTCGCGCCGTCTGGGAACACGCCCATGTTGAGCCGATGCAGGTTGTCCGCACGGTCCGGCTCATAAGGCAAACCCGCCTCGCGCGCCACGTCCTTCACACGCTCCCGAATGAACACCTCGGCTTCGGGATGCAAGGCGAGCGGCACGCCGAGCGCCGCGGCAGCGCATTGGCGCGTGTGATCGTCGGGCGTTGCGCCGATGCCACCCGTACAAAACACCACGTCGCCGGAAGCAAAAGCACGCTGCAACGCCGACGTAATGCGAGCAGGATCGTCACCCACGTACTCGGCCCAAGCTAACGGCAGACCGCGCGCAGCCAGAAGCTCGATGACTTTGGCAAGGTGCTTATCGGTGCGCTTGCCGGAAAGAATTTCGTCGCCCACGATGATGACACCAAAGTGGGATTGTTGTTGTGTGTTCATGGCACCAAGGATAGCGAAAGTGACCGTCATGTTCCTAGCGCGCGGGCAGCGCCTTCGTGAGCGGCGCTCTCGTAGGCGCTATCGCTTCAAAAACGCATCGTATCGGGCAAAGAATTCATCCGGCACCTCAAAATACGGAATCGCGCCAGTGGTCATCACGTCCATCGTCCAATTTGCTGCGTTTTCAAATCGCGATTTCAAACCGTAGTCGACGAAGTCACCGCGCACGCCATGCACCAGCCAAGTTGGCATCTTGAGAGCGTCGTAAACGTGCATGATGTCGGCGCTAAACAGCAGTGCGGACAAAAAGTAAAACGGTGCGTGTTTGGCTCCAGGTTGTTTTGTAATGGCGATGTCGTACTGAAACAACGTCTCGTCAATCTGCTTTGAACCCCACGTTTTTGCCAGAAAGAAACGAACCACGCTGGGCCGCGTGAGCTGCCGAAACAAAAAATCGCTCCAGCCCGACCATGCGAGCACGCGATGCGCGCGGAACGAGCCGACCAGACTTTCGGGCGGGCCAAGACGCGGCTTTTTTCCGTTGAATCCCGTGGGGCTGACGAGCGCAACACTGCGATAGTCAGCGGGTGATTCCTGAGCGGCACGCGCTAAAAATTCGCAGCCTAGCGAAAGGGCAAGTCCATCTACAGGCGCGCCATCGTGCTCGGCGCGAATGCGAGCGACCATCGCGTGCACTGCATCGGTCATGAGACGCGGCAGGTATACGCGCTCGCTGCGTTCCGACAAACCAAAACCCGGCAGGTCCAGTGCATAGACCGTCCGCGTCGCGCCATAGTGCTCATACAAGGGGCGCATTTCAGCCGCGCTGCCGGATGCGTTCATGCTGTGAATCAGCAGCATCGGAGGTGCGGAATTAGCCAGTGAACCGGGCGCAATCCGGTAGTAGTTCAGACGGCCCGCCACCGAGTCAAATTCAATGCGTTCACCCGACAGCGCAGGCGGTAGCGGGGCGAGTGCAGTGTTAGATGTCATCAGCGCAGCATAGCCTAGGCGCTACGAGCGCGGCGTGGCAAACTGATGCGTGCGGCCCTAGTGATGCTGAAAATTTTGCGATTCGCGGTCAGGCACTGCTGACTGCTCGACCAGCTCCGAATTGTCCGATGTGTCGGCCACCAGTTGATGGGCCAGACTGTTGCGAATGAACTGCTTTTCGTAGTGGCGGTTACGCCGATTTTTCTTGGCTGATGCGCGCTGACCCAAACGCTTGTCGACGACAATTTCTGTCAGATGGCTCAAGTCACTCAGGCTTTGAATCGCGTTTGGAGAGTTTCGCAGTGGCATGTTATGGTGCGTTCCGAGCGTCAGCCGAGCTGCGCGATCAGCCAGCCCACGGCAGCGATCTGGCCAACGGTCAGCAACACAGAAAAGCTGTGCAACCACTGAAAGCGTGAGCGCTGGCCTGCGTCGGTCGCACGATTGATGGCGGGCATCAACACCTGTCGCGCCGGAATAGTGGTGATTGCCACCGCAGCCATGAGGGCCGCGTAGGTTGCGTCGTGCGGCCACCACAACAGCGCGCCGGTGGTCGCTGTGACGATCACGAATCCGTAAAACCAAGGAAACGCGCGACGCAAGACGACGCCTGCCGTTTGCGCAGGCAATGCGCTGAACACAAACGCTGCAAAGCCAAATGAGTAAAGCGTCATGCCGCCGAACAAGAGCGCAGTACATAGAACCGCAAGCGACAAAATCATGGAAGACTCACCGGATGTTTAGTTTGAATGGAAGACGCATCGAGGCGGGTTTTAATGGGTAGCGCAAAGCCCTCGGCAAGCGCAATGCGCTCCAGAGCGGACTCAAACAAAATTCGCGCTGCACCCGCCACCCGATGCACAAAGGCGTGCAGGTCAGCGTCAGCAGCGCTCTGGTTGGAGCAGCTGGCGCTGTAGGCCTCAAAACTTGAAATTTGCAACAGCAATTCGGCCACATGTCCGGGGCATTCGCAGGCAAGCCGTGACGCCAGACCAGCAAACGCCGTCAACCCGGCATCATCAAACCGACGCAGTGGCGCCGGGCTTTCGGACAAGCCGAGCGCTCCGAGCGACCAAGCCTCAGCTGCCGTATTTTTTCCTGACGTGCCACACACGTCCGCGCCATCGCCCAGACGCGACGCAAGCGTTGCGAGCCATGCGCCCAGCGCATCGTCATCAGCCGGTTCGCGCGCGATGTGTGCGCCAGACTGAACGTATGTGTTACGCACCACGCTGCTGGAAAAGCGATACGACACGGCCACCGCATGAGCCTGCCATGCACGCTGCACGGCCTTGAGCTCTGGCAGCGCATCAGCTTGCAAATCGGAGGCCTGCCAAAGCAGCAGGTCCGTCGCGACGGCCTCTGACTTGACGGCACCCGTCTGAGCGTCATTCAAGGAATCAAAAATACCCACCACCTCGGCTGGTTTTCCCCAGAAGGTGCGGGCTGTGCCTCGCTGCAGGCGCATGGCCATGGCTTGACCGACGACGACGATTCGCAGCGGTGCGCTGCGTTCTGGCCGAGCGGCGCTAAGTTGCGCTGAACCGTCTGCATCAACGGACGACAAACCCCGCAATTGCTCAGTCGCCAAACCGGCCAAAGCGCTGATGGCATGCCCCTGCGCGGTTAGCTGCCGCAACAACCCTGCCCGCTCCACGTCGGCGGCGGAGTACAGCCTGTGCCCGGAGGGAGCGGTGGTGGGTTTGATGGCCTGATAACGCTGCTCCCACACCCGCAACGTAGCGACCGGCATGCCCGAGAGCCGCGCCACCGCGCCGCTGCGAAAGCTCGGTTGCGGCGAACTGGGCGGGGGCTGAGATGGAATGTTATTCAAAAGGTCTCGCATCTAGGCGTTGCTTGCATCGTTTTTGAACCGTATTATGATGGTTTTTTACCAAAATTGCCAGAACGCATTCGTTTTGCACCGTTTATATTATGATTCGAGTATGAAAACTCAAACGCAAAACCTACCAACAGTCTATTTCGACGGCGGCTGTCCGGTGTGCTTTCGCGAAATTGCGATGTATCAACGCGAGCAGGGCGCGGACGCGGTGAACTGGGTTGACGTCTCAAGTTGCAACGTCGACGCGCTGGGCCCCGGCCTGTCGCGAGACGCCGCGATGGCGCGGCTGCATCTGCGACATCCTGATGGCAGCTTGGTCAGCGGCGCGGAGGCGTTTACTGGCCTATGGCGTCGGCTCCCGCGCTGGGCGTGGTTGGGTCGAGCGTTGGGCTCGCGGGTGACCCTATGGTTTCTTGAAGGGGGCTACCGGGCGTTTCTGATCATACGACGCGGTTGGCGTAAGGCCTGACGGCGAACCACCCGAACGGCACACAACCGCCACGGCTAATCCATCACGATCGCTCAACTTGAAGCGTTTAGATAAATGAACTTGCAAAAACAACAAACGTTGCCTTTCCACAGCGGCTCCAAAAGCTCAAAAGTGAGCGGGTCAAGCGGGGTCGATGTGGTCGCCACGGCGGACACAGTTACCGCCTTGCCAACCGAAGTGCTGGCCGATCTGCGAACGGATCACGCCGGAGAGACGGGTGCTGTGTGCATCTATCACGGCGTACTTCGCTTTGCGCGGGACCCTGCGCTGCGAGCCTTTGCGCAGCGTCATCTGGCAACCGAGCAGGCGCACCTGCGGCTCGTCGAAACTTGGTTGCCCAAATCGGATCGCAGTCGATTGTTGCCCGTCTGGCGCATCGCAGGCTGGCTGACCGGTGCGCTGCCCGCCTTGCTCGGACCCCGCGTGGTTTATTCAACCATTGAAGCGGTCGAACGGTTTGTGGACGAGCACTACGAAGAGCAGATCAGCCACCTGACGGCCTATCCTACTCTGCATTCACTTCGGCAGACACTGCTCGAATGTCAGGGCGACGAAATCGCTCATCGCGACGAGGCTGCCGCACTGCGAGGCCCCGCCGAGCCAGGCGCGCTGCTACGTGCGTGGTGCTGGCTCGTCGACGTCGGCTCTCACGGAGCCGTCACAGTCTGCCGTCGTATTTGAACGGCGTGGAAAACGTATGACAGCCATCACCGCTGAGATCGAACGCTTTAACCGCCTTAGCGCAACGTGGTGGAACAGCACGGGGCCGATGCGCCCGCTGCACGTCGTCAACGCGCTACGCCTGGAATACATCGTTGAGCAAATCGCCGCCCACTACGGTCGCGAAAAAGCCAATGCGCTCGCGGGTCTGCGAATACTCGATGTCGGCTGCGGCGGCGGTCTGTTGGCAGAGCCTTTGGCGCGCTTGGGCGCACAAGTGGTCGGCGTGGATGCGTCCCCCGGCAACATTGCCGCAGCCCGCCTGCATGCTGCCGCGCAGCACGTCCAGCTTGAATACAGGCTGGGCGAACCAGCCAACGCGCTACTACCCGATGAGCGTTTTGATGTCGTTTTGGCGCTAGAGGTCGTGGAGCATGTCAGCGACGTGCCCGACTTCGTCGAGACCGTGGCGACCAGCGTCGCGCCCGGCGGACTGTTGGTTGCCTCCACCATCGACCGCACGTGGAAGAGCTTTTTCTTCGCCATTGTCGGAGCCGAATATGTTTTACGCGTCCTTCCGCGCGGCACGCACCAATGGCGGCGCTTCGTACGGCCCGCCGAACTGGCACTCGCAATCGGCCGCGCAGGCCTTCAGCAATCCGAGCTTCGCGGCATGCGCTATTTGCCGTGGCTGCATCGGGCTTCGTGGTGTAAGGACACACGTGTGAACTACATCGGTACTTACCGACGCAGCACTCACCGAAGCGACTGAGAACTTCAAACCCGGTCGAACGTCGATGTTCCGAAAGAGCGCTCGCTCAATTAGTCGAGACAGATTCGACGCGCTTCACAGAGCAAAGCGTCCGTGATCGCGTCAACGCCCTGCGGCAGCGTCTTCCGTATGCACGTTGCCGATCAGGTGCGCGTCACCGCCAGCGCGTCTCCAGCCGCATCCGAAGTCGTAGCCTCGTCCGCATAGGCTCGCCCGCCAAACTTCAGCGCCGTGTGGTCGCGTCGCGATTGAAGGAAGGGGTAGAACATTTGGTGATACCAGCGCTCCTGACCAAAAAGACGATCATCTTTCAGGCCAACGGCTGCCGGATATTTGCGGGTGATGTGGGCCGAGCCGAACAAGACGTCCCAGAAGAAAAGTAGGTTACCGAAGTTCCCTTTGTAGTGACCAACACCGTCTGCGTTGGTGATGGCGTGGTGCGCCCAGTGAGTTGCGGGGGTGGAGATGGTGCGTTCCACGACCCACATGATCGGGCTCAGCGCGCGGATTTTGTAGAGTGGTTCATCCCAACGCCAGGCGCTATGCGCACCCAGAATAACGGTCAGTTTCACCACCAGATAGATGCCGTAAACCGCGCCAAAACCCAGGTAAAGCAAGACTCCGGCGATCCACAAGCCGGGCATCATCAGGTAGTAGAAAAAATTGTTGCGGTAGGTCACGCGGATGCTCATGTACTCCGCCGAATAATGCGCACGATGCAGCGGCCACAAGAGCGGCGAATGCGAGATACGGTGCCACCAATACTGGGTCATGTCATCACCCACCAGCAATATGCCCACCATCGCCCACCACGGCAAATTCGCCCACGCGCCGCGCATGTCGGGGATTAGCCATTCGCAGAGTTTGCCGCTGACCAACAGCGCGAGCGGTTGCGTGATTGCCAGCAGGCTCAGGAACATCAAGAGTTCGAGCTTGGTGTCGTTACTTGTTGCATTGACCGTCGCCTTGTAGCGTCGGCTAACGAACTCCATTAACGCGAATCCGAGCATCACGCTGATGATCAGAATGTTTTGCAGCTGCACGTTCATATACGCCCTCCTTTTGGTGTGAGGCGGAATTTATGCTTGCAAAGCTAATGTGTACAGTGCATTATTTGCATTATTCCAATGCAATGAGCGCATCACCACTATGGAACTGCGACATTTGAACCACGTCGTTGCACTCGCTGAGGAGCGGCATTTCGCACGCGCCGCATCGCGAGTACATCTGAGCCAGCCCGCATTCAGCCGCAGCATTCAGACCATCGAGCACAACCTTGGTATGCGTCTGTTCGATCGCGAAAACGGTGACGTTCAGCCCACGCCGGCTGGCAGCTTTCTTATTGAGCGAGCGCGGCGGCTGCTTTTTGATGCGCGCTGCGTGCAGCGCGATGTTGATCTATACCGAGGCGGCCAGCTTGGCGACACCGCGTTTGGCGTCGGTCCGTTCCCTGCCGCGACGCTCGTGCAGCGAGTTCTGGCCGAGCTTAGGTTGCAGCACCCGAACGTTTGCATTCGCGTGCAGGTGAGCAACTGGGAGCTGTTGATGGATCGATTGCGCAAGGAGGACATCGAATTTTTTGTTTCTGATGTGCGCAGTTTTCCCGACGAAGGGGGGCTCAACGTCGAATCACTCGGCAGACAGGCAGGCCGCTTTTATGTGCGCGCAGAACACCCGCTGGTTCGCCCGTGCACGTTAAACGAGATGTGGGCATACGGCGTCGCAGCAACCCGTCTGCCGGCGGGCCTCAAAGCGTCGCTTGGGCAGCTTTTGGGCTTGCCAAAAGGCGTGGAGCCGCAGCTCGCGCTTGAGTGCGACGACGCGCAGATTCTTCGCTCAGTGGCCATCGCGACCGACACGGTGCTGGCCACAACCGACGCCGCAGCGCGCCCAAGCGTTGAAGCGGGCAGTTTGCGCGCACTTGACGTCAAGAATTTGCCGCCGCTGTTTGCCGAAATGGGCATCGTCAGTTTGCGCAATCGCACGCCGTCACCGATGGCTCAACTCGCCATCGAATCGTTCAAGCGCGTAGGCGCTAAAGTCAACGCGTAGTCGTGTCAAATAGGCCATCAATCACACCGGAATGCCGTTGATGAAAATGTTTGTTCGCATCGCCAGCTGGCTCATCGCTCTGATCGTGCTCATGCTCGTGTTGACCGTCGCCCTAACGTGGGCACCGGATCGACCAGTCTCCGAACTACAAGGGCGCTGGGCACCGCCGCCATCGGTTTTTATCGACGTGGCGGGCATGAACGTGCACTTGCGCGATGAGGGCCCACGCGACGATCCATCGCCCATCGTTTTGATTCACGGGACGTCGGCAAGCCTGCGCACTTGGGACGGATGGGCCGATGCGCTGAAATCAAAGCGACGCGTGATCCGGTTTGACCTGCCCGGATTCGGCCTGACCGGTCCGTCGCCCGACGGCGCCTACACAATGGAAAGCTACGTCCGCTTTGTTACGGCGATGCTCGACAAACTCGGCGTGCAGCGCTGCGTGCTGGCCGGCAACTCGCTCGGTGGAAACGTGGCGTGGGAGACCGCGCTCTCGTTGCCGCAGCGCGTGGAAAAACTCATCCTCGTTGATGCCGCCGGTTATCCATTGCAGCCGACGTCGGTACCCATCGGTTTTCGCGTCGCCCGTATCCCAGTGCTCAACCAGCTCCTGCGTTTCACTCTGGCCCGATCCGTCGTCGAATCGAGCGTTCGAAACGTCTACGGCGACCCATCCAAAGTAACGCCGGCACTGGTAGACCGGTACTACGAACTCACGCTACGCGAAGGCAATCGCGCCGCGTTGGTACAGCGGCTTAAGGAGAGTCTGGCGACCGAAGAGAGCGCCGCAAGAATCAAAACGTTGAAGGTACCGACGCTCATTTTGTGGGGTGGCCGTGACCGCCTGATCCCGCCAGACAACGCAGCACGATTTCATCGCGATATTGCTGGTAGCGAGCTTGAGATCTTCGACGAATTGGGACACGTGCCACATGAGGAAGATGCGAGCCGCACTGTGGCAGCTGCAATTAGGTTTGTTGCTTTGCCGTGATGGCGCGCACCGAGCGCGTCCAACGAGCACTTCGCGCAGTTAGCTCGGTTACTCGACATCCGTAAAACAACAAAGGCCACCCGAAGGTGGCCTTTGTTTTTTGCTGGTGGACCCGGCGGGAATTGAACCCGCGTCCGAAAGTCATCAATGGTCAGGACTACATGTTTAGTTCAGTGATTTAATCTTGCCAGCCACACGAGCATGAACACCCTTGCAGCTAACCAGCCCGCTAGATTTCGGATGTGCGCCGTAGACATTCGCGCATCCTACCCGTGGGAAAATGATGTTGCTGCTCTACCAGTTGCCCGGCTCGGCGCAGGGTCCACGTCCCCTGCTGCAACACTCGAACCTAGTGTTTAATTAGGCTGCGAGACGGCTTTCGCCGTAGAAGCTATCGTTTGCAATTAGATTGCGTTGCAGCGGATTTACGAGGAGCTACCCCTCGACATGCCCCAAGCGCACCTCAGAACTCCCGTCGAAACCAGGTCGGGCCCGGTAACTGGTGAATGCTTTGTCGCGTTCAGTAATTACTATTTTACGGCGTGGCGCGATTTATCAAGGGAGTATTGAACTTAAAGTATGGATTCTCAGCTTTTGTCTGAAATCGCCTTTGATCAGGGGCTAGATCGGCATAACGACGTCTCTCGACTTTGGCTATTTCACGCGTTCAGCCCTTGTTGAATAAACGTTTTGCAGAAAAGTTACTGGTGTGAATCTTTAGCCGATCATCGGGCCACGGCTTCCAAGCTATACAGCGCCAATTGCGCGGGCTATAATCTCTGGCTCTGCTCCACGACACGTACGCTTCGCGCCCGCCCCAATGATTGCCTTCAAAAAGCGCATAGGATCGACAACGAAGCGCCAACAACAAACGTCGGGGGTCAGTTTGAACGGTTTGCTTCACCCACGGTGATGCGAGCCATCCACTGTCCATAGATCCAAGTTACCGAAAGGAAAATGACATGCGTCATTACGAGATCGTTTTTATCGTCCATCCGGACCAAAGCGAGCAAGTGCCTACGATGGTTGAGCGTTATCGCTCCCTCGTCACTGGCAAAGGCGGCAAGATTCATCGTCTGGAAGACTGGGGCCGCCGTCAACTGGCCTACCCAATCAACAAAATCTATAAAGCCCACTACGTTTGCATGAACATCGAAATCGACCGCGATACGCTGGTTGAGCTCGAAACTGCATTCAAATTCAACGATGCCGTGTTGCGTCATCTGACCGTCAAAAAAGACGGCGCAGAAGTCGGTCCGTCGCCAATGATGACGGGCGAAAAAGCCAAAAACCTCAACATGTCCGAAGGTGCTGATGCGCCTGTGGCCGCCGCTTAAGGAGCACGAATATGGCATTCGGCAAACCCAAATTCGGCGCTCGCCCCAAGCGCGATCGTCAACCCAGCCTCTTCAAACGCAAAAAATTCTGCCGCTTCACCGCTGCAGGCGTTAAAGAGATCGATTACAAAGATATCGACACGCTGAAAGATTTCATTCAAGAGAACGGCAAGATCATGCCGGGCCGCGTTACAGGCACTAAAGCCCGTTACCAGCGCCAACTCACGGTCGCTATCAATCGCGCGCGCTTTCTGGCGCTCGTGATGTATTGCGATCAGCACGAATAGTCATAAGGAAGGAATCTAAAAAATGCAAATTATCCTTATGGAAAAAGTCGTTAACGTTGGCGTCCTCGGCGACATCGTTAAAGTCAAAGATGGCTACGCACGTAACTTTTTGATCCCGCAAGGCAAAGCCAAGCGCGCGACCGAGAAGAACATTGCCGATCTCGCAAGCCGTCGCGCTGACCTGGAAAAAGCCGCGAACGACAAACTTGCCGTCCAAGCTGCACTGGGCGAGAAACTCAGTGGCGTCGAACTCAAAATGGCTCAAAAAGCCGGTGTTGACGGTCGTTTGTTCGGCTCAGTGTCGAACATCGACATCGCTGAAGCATTGCGCGCTCAAGGTTACGAGATCACCAAGGCCATGGTGCAAATGCCCACTGGCCCGATCAAAGCCATTGGCGAATCGACCGTTAAGCTTCAGTTGCACACTGATGTGACGACCGAAATCAAAGTCGTGATCATCGCAGAGAAAGACTAGTTTTTCTTAGCGCTACAAAAAACCCGCCACAGGCAACTTTGGCGGGTTTTTCTTTTTTTAATCTTGATACGTTGTAAAAGCCTTTGCACAACGTAGCGAGCGGCGAAAAGTCTAGGCCGAATTTGGCAAATGCGGCGCGCAGCAACCTTCATTCCCGCCCTGGTACATGAGGATTGCGAGCACGTTGCAACGACGAATTTTCGTTGCGCAGTAGTTGTGCAAAGGTTTTCTATGCGTCATCCGCTTCACATTACCTTTCTCCACGCCAACGGCTATCCGACCGGCGTGTATCGGCAGTTCCTCGCTGCGCTGACGGCGCACGCCACGGTAGACGCCCCGGCCATCCTCGAAACAGCACCGGAATCCGCCGCTAACCAGCGTTGGCCACTGATGCTGGATCACGCCGTTGCATCACTCAAAACTTCAGCGCAGGACCCGCGTCAACGCCGCGTTTTGGTGGGACATTCAATGGGCGGTTATCTCGCACTGCAAGCGGCGGCGAGGCACCCCGAAGGCATCAGTCAAGTCGTTCTGATTGAGTCACCGATTCCGACGGGTTGGCAATCGGCCGTGCTGAGTTTTGCCCAGATGACGGGGCTTGCTTACAAGAGTGGGCCTGCGCCTGTCGCAGCACGCCGCCGCGACACGTGGCCCACACGGAGCGCGGCGCAAGAGTTCTTCGCTGGTAAGGCCTTTGTGCAGCGCTGGGCGCCGGGCGTATTAAGTGACTTTATCGACCACGCACTCGTCGACATAGACGGCGGCGGGGTTCAGCTACGCATCCCGCGTGACACCGAGCGCGACATTTACGCCAACATCGTTCACCGCAAGGCGCTGGCCGCTATGCACAAATTGCGCAAGCGCAACGTGCGCGTGAGTTTCATCGCCGGCGAACATTCGGACGAGTTGCGCATGGCAGGTATGGCGTCGAACGAACGCCTTTTTGGCCAACGATTTCAGCGCATGCCGTATGGACATTTAATCCCGATGGAAGTGCCGCAAGCCTGTGCGGACGCGGTGATTCGTGCGCTAGATCGCTAGCGCGAATCGCCCGTTACACCGGGCGGCACGCGCAGCTGCCATGCGGCCACAATCGCCAGCGAACAAACCACGGCGAGCATCACAAACACATCATCAAACGCGTCTAGCCGAGCTGCGCTCGTTGCAGCGGACGTCAGCGAATCGCCATGCACCGCGAGCCGCCATTCCAGCATGATGCCGCACAAGCTCACACCGGTTGCGCCTCCCAGCATTCGCACGAAGTTAATCACGCTTGAACCCTGCGGAATCAGCGCATGATCAACGCCGCGCATCGATCCAATGTTCAGCGACGGCAGGATGAAACCAAGCCCCACGCGACCAACGATGGCCCATGCGACGAGCCACACCAGCGAAGTGCCAAGATTTACGGATACCATCAGCGCAAACGACGATGCCAGCAGCGCGAGCCCAATGCTCACCAGCCGATAGGTTGGCTGCCTGTCAGCGAGCCTGCCGACCACCGCGATGGTCACCGCTAACACGAGCCCTGCGGGCAGCAATATCGTGCCCACATACGACGCCGACAAATCCAGCCCGCGCTGCATAAATACCGGCAGCAAATACGTCGACCCAAACAGTGCCGTGCCGTAAATGAAGGCAACGATGCTGCCGACTGCAAACTGGCGATAGCGAAACAGATCAAAACTCATGAGCGGCGCGGTGATACGCGTCGCGCCCTCCGCGAGTTTCTGCACCAGCACGCGACCGACGCGGCGCTCCCACATCACGAACGCAATCAGCGCGATGAGCGCGGTCAGCAACAAGGTCGTGGCCACGGTCGCGGTGCCGCTATGCAGCTCAACCAGCCCGTTGAGCAAACACAAGGTACCGACGCTTGCCAGTAGCAATCCACGCCAGTCAATCGGCGCGCCATCACGATTCGCTGGCACACCACCGGGCGACGTCGTTGGGACGAACTTGTACGCCATGCACATCGACACCAGACAAAACGGAACGACCATAAAAAAGATTGATCGCCAGCCCCACAAGTCAACCAGCACGCCGCCGATACTCGGCCCGATCGCCGGGGCGAGCACCACGCCCATGCCGAAAAATCCGCTCGCTCGGCCCTGCTCTGTCTGATCGAACGCGCGCAAAATGATGATGGCCGGAATCGGCTGCACGACGCCCGCCGCAAGTCCTTCCATCACACGGGCCGTCAATACCAGTTCATATTGATTCGACAGCCCTCCCATGACGCCGCCGATCATGAGCATCCACATACAGCCGAGATACGTGGCTCGATACCCATATCGCGCCAAGAGCCACGGTGCCGTCAACATCGACACCGTCATCGCCACCATGAAGCCCGAACTGACCCATTGCGCCCTCGCCTGCCCCAAAGCGAAGTGATGGCTCATGTCTGGAATCGCCACGTTGACGATGGTCGATGACATGATCGAGGCCAT
>JBBRGY010000030.1:0-13742 GCA_038223495.1 Burkholderiales bacterium
CAGCGATGGTGGCCAGCGAAGTTGAGCTGGACTCGGACGCGACTATTTCGCCGTATTACACGCAAACGGTCGGCCTTCTTGCGCTGTTTGTCGGCTGGCTCGGTGGTCATCGTATTTACGTTGGGCACCGGCGCACGGGTGCGGTGCAAACGGCGTTGGGCGTGATCTCGAGTTTGAGCGGTGGCGTGCCAGTGTTTCTGGTGCCACTCTTGCTTTGGGTATTGCTCGATGGCGTGCGCATCATCAGTCGCGAATTCACCGATGGCAATGGCTTGCGTATTGCACGGTTTTCGGAAACCGACAGCCGCATCCGTCGGGGCGCATCGGCCATCACCCGAACTACCCGCGATCCCAACGCCTCGCGGTGTTCGCGCCTGGTCGCGATTTTTCTCGTCGTGTTGTTGGGATTGGTCGGTGCGCACCGTTTCTATGCGGGGCGCATTGGTAGCGCCATTGCGATGATTTTCACGCTGGGTGGTTTGGGTATTTGGTGGCTGATCGATATCATCATCGTCACGACGGGCCAATTGATCGATAGCGAAGGAAAACGGGTAAGCGAATGGGAATGACAAATACGGGGACGGCGACTGCTGTACTGGCGGAAGACGAGACGCTGCTGCGGCAGTTTTTGAAAAAGAAATTGGAGAAATTGTGGCCCGAACTTTCGGTTGTCGGTGAAGCCGAGCATGGCCTCGCCGCAGTCGAGTTGATCGCGGCACTAAAACCGACGGTTGCGTTTCTGGATATCCGTATGCCCGAGTTAACGGGGCTCGAAGTGGCGACGCAAATTGCCGAAGTTAGCCCGGAGACGCACGTCGTTTTTGTAACAGCATTTCACGAATACGCCGTCGCTGCATTTGATCGTGGCGCGGTCGACTACGTGCTGAAACCGATTGCGGAAGATCGCTTGATCACCACGATCGAGCGGCTTAAAGCTCGCATCGAAAACGAGGATCAGGATGCGCCCACGCTGCCCGAGAATTTGTCGCAACTCATCTCAACGCTTAAGCGAGAAATGCGCGTTGCGGCGGGTGGAGCGGGAGCGCCGGTTGAGTACTTGCGCTGGATTAAAGCCTCACTCGGTTCGACGCTCAAATTGATCGACGTAAAGGATGTTCTCTTTCTCAATTCCGACGAGAAGTACACCCGTGTAGTCACAATAGGCGAAGAGGCGCTGATCAGAAAACCGCTACGTGAAATGCTCGATGAACTCGATCCCAATATCTTCTGGCAAATCCATCGCGGCACCATCGTCAACGTCAACGCCATTGCTGGCGTCACTCGCGATTTTCGCGGCGATGCGACCGTGAAGGTCAAAGATCACAAAGAGCAGTTGAAGGTTAGTCGACCGTTCTCACATTTGTTTAAGCAGATGTAGTCGTGGTGTGGGAAGCAAGCGCTACACCCACTTGATCTTCCGAAAAAACGCCCACAACGCCACGCTGCCCACCAGCATCAAACCTAGCGCGTAGACGTAACCAAACGCCCAATCCAACTCTGGCATGTGCTTGAAGTTCATGCCATAAATGGTACCGACGATGCTGGGTACCATCAGGATGGCACCCCAGCCGGCCAGTTTTTTGGTGACTTCGCTTTCGGCGAGTGTGATGAGTGAAAGATTGGTTTGAGTCGCGCTGTTTTCCATATCGCGCAGGTTGTCGAGTGA
This sequence comes from Burkholderiales bacterium, assembly GCA_038223495.1. GTDB lineage: Bacteria > Pseudomonadota > Gammaproteobacteria > Burkholderiales > Casimicrobiaceae > Casimicrobium. The sequence continues at coordinate 1,667 of JBBRGY010000030.1, forward strand.
TTCATTAATCCGCGTCACGTGATCAAGCACATCGCGAAAATAGGGACGCAATTCTTCTCGAAACATTGGGTGCTTGTTGGTCAGCAGTCGACTGCAAATTTCCACCAATGGCGTGACGGCGCGGCGCACGCACATGGTGTCGCGTTTCAGCGCGTACAACGCCTCTGCGGCGACGCGTTTGTCGGTTTTCGCATCAAAAATCGTTTCCTCCAGCTTGTCCAGCCGATCTTCGAGCACATCCACCTCAGGGAACAAACGATCAACGACGGTGTCGATCAAACCGTGCAGCGCAGCACCGGACCCAAGCGCCAAGAATTTCGGGTCATGTTCAAGCTCTGCGCGTAACGCCTTGAATCCTGTTTCAGCACGATGGCGTACGGTCAATACGAAATGCTCGCCGCAGTAGATATGCAGTTCACCATCGACGAATTCATCGCCGTGTTGTTCAATCGTGTGCAACACCAGGAATAGGGTTGAGCCGTATTCTTCGATCTTCGGGCGCTGCGAGCCGCGATTGGTGTCCTCGATGGCCAGTTCATGCAGATTAAATTCTTCCTGCATGATTTCAAGCGCTTCGGTGGTCGGCTCGAATAACGCTACCCACACAAATGCGCCTGCGGGCTGCGGCACATCGAGAAAATTGCTGATGGCCGCGATTTCCATCGGAGCCTGACGAACTCCATTGACGTATGCGGCGCAATCGATAAGCATGGTTGAACTTTGCTGCCGCCAAAGCGGTCTGGGTCGGTATGCAATCAATTATGCGTCGTTCGATTTTTGTTACATGCGTCTGGCTCGCCGCGATCACGCTGGGTTTCGCCGCGCCAGCGGTCAATGCGCAGACCCTCTTGTCGCAAAATGAGGCGTATCGGCTCTTACGCCAGGGAGGTGTCGCGCTTTTGTTGCGTCATGGTCAAACCGAACCCGGCATCGGCGATCCGCCCGGATTCAAGCTCGACCAGTGTTCTTCACAACGCAATCTTTCAGCGGAGGGGCGTGCAGATTTGCGCAGCATGGCGTCCCGGCTTGATGCCGCTGGAATCAGCTTTGCCGCAGCGTTTACGAGTCAATGGTGTCGTTGCCGTGAAACAGCAGAATTGTTGACGAGAGCCCCGAGTAAAGTTGAAGATTGGACACCGCTCAATTCTCAGTTTTCAGGAAATGCGTTAGTCGATAAAGCGAACGCAAAAGTCGTGGCCAAGATGAAACAAATCCCAGCAGGCGAGCTTTGGCTTCTGGTGACTCATCAGGTCAACATCACCGCGATCACAGGGGTTGTGCCCGGTCCTGGGGAGGGTGTATTGGTTCAGCCGTCAAGTTCAGGCGTCAAGGTGTTGGGCCGAGTAAAGTTGTAGTAACACTCGAGCAGACGCAACGTCCTGTAGCAAAATAGGCTGATGGCCTCCGTCAAGTCTCCTCCCGTCTCTGCTCATTCCAACCCGTCCGCCAAGCCCGAATCGCAGGGCGACCGCGCGTTGACGCTCGAGCTCGTGCTGCGCGAGATGGCGGCCGACGATCTGGTTGACGTTGCATTGATCGACGAATTGCGCGCACTTGCGAAGTTTCGCAGTTACGATCACCCGCTGACACTGGTCGCAGAACAGAAGTGGCGCAGCAACAAGCCACCGAAACGCGTGCTGACGCTTGAGGCGTTGTCGGAATGGCTGGCTGGGCGCTTGAATGTGCCGTACTTGCATATCGATCCGCTAAAGGTGGATTTCTCGGCGGTTGGCTCGGTGATGAGCACCAGCTACGCCACTCGCTATCGCATTCTGCCGGTCGCGCTGACGTCGGAGTCGGTAACGGTGGCGACCAGCGAACCGTTCGTACGTTCTTGGATTCCCGAGCTGTCGAATTTGTTGCGCCGCCGCGTGGAGTTGGTGTTTGCCAATCCGCTTGATGTGAAACGCTATGTCGCAGAGTTCTTCGCGCTGGCGCAATCGGTGCGGCGAGCGCAGGACAGAGCGGTTGACGACAAGAGCAGCATCTCGTCGTTTGAACAACTGGTTCAATTGGGTGGGCAAGGCGGCGGCATCACGCCGGACGCCAATGATCGTCACATCATTCGCATTGTTGACTGGCTTTGGCAGTATGCGTTCGAACAGCGTGCGAGCGATATTCATATTGAGCCAAGGCGCGATTCGGGTGTCGTACGGTTCCGTATTGACGGCGTGCTACATCAGGTCTATCAAATTCCACAAGCCGTTCATACCGCAATGGTCAGTCGCGTGAAATTGCTGGCACGCATGGAGATTGTTGAAAAACGTCGTCCGCAGGACGGCCGCATTAAAACGGTGACGCCTGAAGGCGTTGAAATTGAGCTACGCGTCGCGACGATGCCGACCGCGTTTGGCGAAAAAATCGTGATGCGCATCTTCGATCCAGAAGTGCTTTTGCGCGACTTTCGCGATCTTGGCTTCAGTGATGATGACCTGTCACGTTGGGAGGCCATGATCGCGAAGCCGCACGGCATCATTTTGGTCACGGGGCCAACGGGCTCCGGCAAAACGACGACGCTGTATTCAACGCTTAAAACGCTGGCAACGCCTGAGGTCAACGTCTGCACGGTGGAAGATCCGATTGAAATGGTGGAGCCGTCGTTTAACCAGATGCAGGTGCAGCCGCAGATTGGCGTGGACTTCGAGAGCGGTGTGCGAACCCTGATGCGGCAGGATCCGGACATCATTATGGTCGGCGAGATTCGTGATTTGCCAACCGCAGAAATGGCGGTGCAGGCGGCATTGACGGGGCACTTGGTGCTCACGACGCTGCACACCAACGATGCGCCGACTGCGATCACGCGGCTGATTGATTTGGGCGTGCCGCCTTACCTTGTTAATTCGACCGTGGTGGGTGTGATGGCGCAGCGGCTGGTGCGCACTTTGTGCTCAAGCTGTAAAACGCCTGCTGGGCCAATCAGTGACGACGACTGGGCTGCGCTGACTAAACCGTATCGTGCGACGAAGCCCGTGACCACCTACAAAGCGGTGGGTTGTCTTGATTGCCGCATGACGGGCTATCGCGGCCGTGCGGGGTTGTATGAGGTCATGGTGATGACACCAGAGTTACGAAAGCTGGTGATTCACGGTGCCAGTATGGATGAGTTGCGCGAGCAGGCCTTTCGCGACGGCATGAAGCCACTGCGGGCTTCTGGCGCGCATAAGATTGCCACTGGACTGACCACGGTCGAAGAGGTCGAGCGCGTGGCTCCGCCGGTTTAGCGCTTGTTTTTCATTGGAGCGGCGTTTGTGGGAGCGGCTTTAGCCGCGATGGCTGTTCGGCACAAGTTTTCGCGGCTAAAGCCGCTCGCACATGGATGGACCTTCAAAAAATTCAGGAGAATATTTTGCAAATTGCACTTATAGGTTTGGGGAAGATGGGGGCCAACATGGCGCGGCGCTGGGCGCGGGGTGGCGTGAATGTGGTGGCTTTTGATCGTAGTGCTGAAGCGCGTGAATCCGTCGCTGAAGCCAACATTACGTCCGTTGCCTCACTTGCGGAAGCATTAGCAAAAGAGGCGACTCCGCGTGTCGTTTGGATGATGTTGCCATCCGGAGAAATCACCGAAAACACGATTGATACCTTGATCCCGATGCTTGGCAAAGGCGACTTGCTGGTTGACGGTGGCAACGCGAATTACAAAGACTCCGTTCGCCGCGCTGTGAAGGTAAACGCTGCTGGGATCGGCTACGCGGACGTTGGCGTTTCTGGCGGTGTTTGGGGTTTGCAAAACGGCTACTGCGTTATGACGGGCGCGACGCCCGAGAGCTACGCGACGCTTAAGCCTTATCTCGAAGTGCTCGCACCGTCGAAGACACAAGGCATTGTTCATGCGGGCGCAGTCGGTGCGGGGCATTACGCCAAGATGATTCACAACGGCATCGAATACGGCATGATGCAGGCGCTGGCTGAGGGCTTTGCGTTGATGGAGGCGAAGAAAGATTTTGCGATGCCGATTGCAGACATTGCTGAGGCTTGGCGCGATGGTTCGGTCGTGCGGTCATGGCTTCTAGATTTGACGGCTGCGACGCTCAAAAAACCTGACGAAATCGCCGCGATTGCGCCCTACGTCGCCGACTCCGGCGAAGGTCGTTGGGCAGTGGAAGCGATGCTCGACTTGGGTGTGCCCGCGCCCGTGACCGCGCTCGCGTTGACGACGCGATTCGCAACGCAAGGCAAGGGTGATTACGCCGCTAAACTGCTTGCGCAAATGCGTGCGGGGTTCGGTGGGCATGCGGTGAAAAAGCAGTGACGTCAGGCGCGATCCCTTCGTTTTCTGCCTCTTCGTCCCTTGCGGCAGAGGGCTAGGGAGAGCTGGCGGTGGACGCAGGAATCAAGGGCGACCCTAGCTCGATGCCGGTGATCGTCATGGGCGTGGCTGGCTGCGGCAAAACCACCCTTGGCCGTGCACTCTCCGAACGCTTGAACGCGACATTCCTGGACGCCGATGATTTCCATCCCGCAGTCAACGTAGAAAAAATGCGTGTCGGGTCACCGCTCAACGACGAAGATCGCTCGCCTTGGCTAGCTTCGCTGAATCGCGAATTGCGTGATCGTGCTCAACACGGCGAGCGCGTCGTACTTGCCTGTTCAGCGCTAAAGCTTCGATATCGTGAAGCCATCGGCGCGCAACTCGCGCACATCGACTGGATATTTCTCGACGGCAGTTTTGCGGTGATCGCTGAGCGCATGCGCGCACGAGCTCATCACTACATGCCGGAATCGTTGTTGAGCAGCCAGTTCGAGGCACTGGAGCGCCCCGAAAATGCGATTCACATTTCTATCGAATTGAGTCCGGCCGAACAATTAGAAGCGGCGCTTTCAGTACTCGTGATTTAGGCAGCGTTAGCAGCACAGCCTTCTGGCTTGTAAACGCGCTCCAGCGACGCAGGATATTTACCAAGCTTGTCGGCGGGGCGACTTGGTCGAGCGACCAGTTCGCCGCCACAATTAGGGCAAATGCCCGCGAGTTTAGTGCTTACACAGTTCGTACAAAACGTGCATTCAAACGTGCAAATGCGCGCCTCCGTCGATTCGTTGGGCAAATCCTTGTTACAGCATTCGCAATTCGGACGGAGCACAAGCATGTTTTAACTCGATTTGAGCTACTAGCCCATGCGCCGACGTGTGCGAGGCGCTGGAGCGCCGCCGCCTGCGCCGGTGCCGCTGCGCGTAAAGCCGCTTGGTTTACCTGTCACGCCGTCACGATTGCCTGAACCGCCGCGAGCGCTGAAGCCGCCACCTGCGGGTGCGGGCCGACGATCGCCTGAGAAGCCGCCGCCGCCGCGATCTCCGTAACCGCCGCTGCTGCCGCCGCCACCACCATAACCACCACCGCTCGCGCCGCCGCCACTGCGTCCATCGGACGGCTCACGGCGATCCCCCCAACGTGCGCGCGGTGCGCCTGCGCCCGAACCGCCTTCGTTGCCGCGACCATAGCCGCCGCCCTGGCCACCACCCGTGCCGCCTCGGTTGTAGCCACCGCCGCCGCCTGCGTAGCCAGAACTGCCGCCAGCACCAGCGCTGCCTCCGCTGCGGTCGTAACCCCCGCCACCGCCACCATAGCCTGAACCACCGGGGGGCGTGTTGCCGCCATAGCCGCTACGGCTGCGCGGTGGGCCGCCCGGCGCACCCGCGCCTGAGTTGCCGAATCTTGATCCGCCGCCCGCATTGCCACCACCGGCATAGCCGCTGCGACTACCGCCACTTGGGCCGCCGCGCGATGCGCCGTCGCCGTATGGCGCGCGACCGCGTGGTGCTGTCGCAGCATAGCCATCTTTTTCTTCGCGACGACGCGTGCCGAGCGCTTCTTCGCCGCCAGCGCGTGCTGCGCCACGGCGATCCTTTGGCGCCCAGCCTTCGCGGCGCGGCGCAGGCGGGATTTCTCCGTAACGGCGGCGCTCACCTGGAGGCAGCGCCGAGCCCGAACGCCCAGCGGTTGCCGGTTCGGCATTCGCCCATTCGGCGGGAAGTTTGGTACGCGGCCCACGCCCTGATTTGCTGGCCTTGACGCTCGCGGCGTCTTGCTCGGCATCGTCGTCTGCGCCTGCTTCACCGGCGGCATTGCGCCACAGCACCAGCAGTTTGCCCAGATGCTGAACGCTCTCGCAGCCCATCTTTTCGCAAATTTCATTCAAAAATCCAACGCGGATTTCGCGCTCGTCGGACATCACGCGCACTTTGATCAGCGCATGCGCTGTCAGCGCGAGGTCGATCTCGTGCAGTACGGCGGGCGTCAGGCCAGCCTGGCCCACCATCACCACCGGATCAAGATGATGCGCAGCAGCGCGCAGAGCGCGTCGGGCGCTGGAGGAAAGGGTGGAGGTTGCGGCGGTCATCTTACAGTTTCTTGTTCTTCAGGGAATATTCCCTGAATTATCTCGCGTTACAGCCCGTACAGGCGCGAGCGAACGGTCTAAACGTCGATAATTCTTCGCGTTGGACGTTGCGCACCTCAATCGCGACCCATCCCCACCCCGCCCTCCCCTTGAAGGGGAGGGAGTTAGCCGCCTCGTTACACGCCATGCTCAATCCTTCCGCCAAACGCCACAAATCGAACAAAGACTGGATGCAGGAGCACGTCAACGACCCTTACGTGCAGAAGGCAAAACAGGAGGGCTATCGCTCGCGAGCGGCGTACAAATTGATCGAAATCGACAATAAAGACAAGCTGATCAAGCCGGGCAACGTGATCGTGGACCTCGGTTCTGCGCCGGGCAGCTGGAGCCAGGTGGCTGCTCGAAAAATAGGCAATACAGGCCGAATCATCGCGATTGATTTGCTGGAAATGCAGGGCATGGGCCACGTCGAATTCATTCAGGGCGATTTCAGCGAACCCGGGCCGCTGGCGCAGATCGAGGTGATGCTGGCGGGCGCCAAGGTGGACCTGGTGATGATCGACATGCTGCCGAACATGAGTGGCGTGCCGACCATTGATTCAGCGCGGGCGATTTACCTGTGTGAGCTAGCAGCGGAGTTTGCGCTTGCTCACCTGAAACCGGATGGCAAATTTCTGACCAAGGCGTATCAGGGGCCTGGCTACGAGGAATTTTTCCAGCAACTCAAGAAACAGTTCAAAACCGTCGCCAGCCGCAAGCCCGATGCGTCGCGGGATCGCAGTGCGGAGCTTTTTTTGCTGGCTTCGGGGCTGAAGTAAGCGACCTTTTTACTGAGCGTGTTCTGGCATCAGCTTTTCGGTAATATGTCGTCTGTACGTGGGCTGTGATCGATAAAATGTCTTAGTCGACTATATATAAATATCCGTGCTAGCCCCCGATTGAAGACGCTTTTGCGCAAAAGCCGTTATTTGATGTTTTGATGTTTCTTCGCTTTCAAGCGAAATTTTCACTTAGACTTGACTCCATACCAACTGATTGGTATGGTCATGGGCCCGCCCACACGAACGGCCTCAAATGCTCGCCACCGAACACAATTCCAAAACCAAACTGCTCGACGCTGCGCTGCACGTCATACGCGCCAAGGGCTACACGGCCGCGACGCTCGACGACATTTGCTCGGTGGCGGGTGTGACCAAGGGCAGCTACTTTCATCACTTCAAAAGCAAAGAAGACATGGCGTTGATGGCGGTCGAGCACTGGAATACGATGACCGGCGGATTGTTCGCGACCGCGCCGTACACGCGCATCAACGACCCGCGTGATCGCGTGCTCGCCTACATCGATTTCCGCTCGCAAATTCTGCAAGGCGATTTACCCGATTTCACCTGCCTGCTCGGCACGATGGTGCAGGAACTGTACGAAACCAATCCGCGCATCACCACGGCCTGCAAAAACGGCATCGCGCTGCATGCCGCTGTCGTTGCCAAAGACATCGCGGCCGCCAAGGCGATGTACGCCCCCAAGGCTTCGTGGGACCCCGAAGACGTCGCGTTCTACACACAGGCCACGATTCAGGGTGCGTTCATTCTCGCGAAAGCACGCGGCAATGTCGGCGGCGCGGATATTGCGGCCGCCTGCATCGCTCATTTACGACGCTATGTCGCGTCACTTCTGAATCCGCCGTCGGATTCAAAACTTGCACAGGAGATCACACCATGAATTACGTCGATGGATTTGTTTTGGCGGTGCCGAACGCCAATCGCGATGCCTACGTTGCGCACGCGAAGTATTCCGCGGTTGTTTTCAAGGAATACGGCGCGCTTGGCAGCATCGAATGCTGGGGCGACGATGTTCCCGACGGAAAGCTCACCTCGTTTCCGTTGGCGGTGAAGCGCGAGGCTGATGAAGCGATCTTGTTTTCGTGGATCACCTGGCCGTCGAAACGGGTGCGTGACGATGCGTGGAAAAAGATCATGGCAGATCCGCGCATGAGTCCGGAGAAAAATCCGATGCCGTTCGACGGCAAACGAATGATTTACGGTGGTTTTCAGATCATCGCGGAGGCGTAATCGTCCGCCTCATTCCAGTCAAAATTTTTGGGAACAACGCCATGTCTAACGAAACTGAAAACTGCTTCACCCCCGCGACCGCGCTGCATGAGCTCTCGCTCACGCGCCTGATCGACGCGCCGCGCGACAAACTTTTCCGCTGCTGGACCGAGCCCGCGCTCATCGTGCAATGGTTCACGCCGCCGCCGTGGAAAACGATTCACGCCGAGACCATTGTGCGTCCCGGCGGCGCAAGCTATATCGTCATGCAGGGGCCGGACGGCACCGAAATGCCCAATCGCGGCGTGTATTTAGAGGTCGTAAAAAATGAAAAACTCGTATTTACCGACGCCTACGAATCAGCCTGGGTACCTTCAGGAAAACCGTTCTTCACCTGCGTCCTGACCTTCGAGGACGAGGGCGGCAAAACGCGCTACACCGTGCGCGCCCGTCACTGGAACGCAGAAGATGCCAAGGCGCATGAAGCCATGGGTTTTCATTTCGGCTGGGGCATAGCCACCGATCAACTGGCGGCGCTCGCCGCGACGCTCTGAGCGTACAGGTCACGAAATGAAACAAAAAGAGCCACCGACATGAATCCCGTAGTTCACTTTGAAATGCCGTACGACGACCGCGCACGAATGGCTGCTTTCTATCGATCTGCATTCGGTTGGAAGTTCGAGATGCTCGGCCCCGAAATGGGCGACTATGCGGTCGCCACCACCCATGAGCCAGCGGTTGCCGATGAGCCAAAAACCGACGGGCCACCCCCGACGTGGATCAACGGTGGCTTTTTTCAGCGCAAGCCCGACTTGCCCGGTCAGCAGCCGCTGGTCGTGGTCGCCGTCGAAAGCATGGCAGCCGCAATCTCCCGAGTGAATTCCGTTGGCGGCAAGGTGCTCTGCGAGCCGATGGACATTCCGGGAATCGGCAGCTACGTCGCCTTCACCGACAGCGAAGGCAATCACGTGTGCATGCTGGAGCCTATCATGCCATCGCCCGCAAAAGGAGCCGCATCATGATGATTCAACCCCGCAATAAAGTAACGCCGTTCATCTGGCTCGACACGAACGCGGAGGCGGCCGCGACGCTCTACGTTTCATTGTTCCCTGATTCGAAAATAGGAAATATCGCGCGCTGGGCAAAGGGCTCGCAGTACCCCGAGGGCGCGGTGATGAGCGTGACCGTCGAGCTTGCCAGTCAGGAATACATCCTGTTCAATGGTGGCCCGCATTTCAAGCTCGATGAAGCGTTCTCACTGTTCGTGAGTTGCGATGATCAGGCCGAAGTTGATCGACTCTGGGACGCACTCATCGCCGATGGCGGCAGTCCGAGTCAATGCGGTTGGCTCAAGGACAAGTTCGGCGTTTCATGGCAAATTGCGCCGAAAGTCTTACTTCGCTTGATCGGCGATCCGGATGCTGAAAAAGCAAGCCGTGCGATGCAGTCCATGATGCAAATGACAAAGATTGACATTGCGGCACTTGAGCGTGCTGCCACGGCCGATTAACTTTCTGAATCGATACCGATATTTTTGAGTATTTATTGTTGCAATTCCCGCGGCAGGTCCGGGTCGTAATGTGGGTTGATCCACACGATCAGGGCAGCGTTCCCGCAAGACTCGATGTCTTCGGGAATGTACCCACCCATAATTCCGCAGTACCGAAAACCTTCTCTCAGTTGAAAGCTCAACACAGGATCGGTCAAATCGCCCCAAAGCACCTTTTTGGCGTACAGCTCCACCGGCATCTGATCCGCATAGGCGTGGTAACCCGGCAATCTGCCGCAGGCGATGATCCGACGGAGATTGAGTCGCTTGCACAATTGACGTCGACCTTCGTACAGCGTGTGCCCAACACGCATGGTACGCACCCGTGGATCTACAAAAACTTCCGCTCCATACAAGGTGCGCCCGCCTTTATTGTGCGTATTGAAGGTGCCAGCGGCGGTAATTTCCTTCCAGTTGTGTTCATCGGCCCATTCGTCCCACAAAATGACCAACGAGCTGGCGCAGCCGACGATCTTGCCATCGACCACGGCAACGAGCTGTCCCTGCGGAAACATCTCTAGCTGCTGTAGTAAATGATCTCGCCGCCAAGGGTCGATCAACGGGTAGACCTCTGTCTGCAATTGAATCAACGCATCGATATCAACCGCTGTCGTAGCGCGGACTTGTATTTTGGGCATTTGCGCATTATTGACGAACTAAACTCGATGATGCGCATATCAAAGGCAAATGTAAGGTGTCTTTGCGTTGAAGGTTAGCTTGGGAGTATTCCCAGCCAACGCGGCTAGCTCAGGGGAAAAGTTTGCGGTCTCGTAGCTAATCGTGCGAAAAACGCCCCATCGTCTGAAAGCGCGGCGACGCCTTTTTCGCTGCGGATAAATTCTTCGGTGATCTTGTCTGCGGTTCGTACTTGCGACCAAAAAAGTAGGTCACGACCGATTCGCGGTGCCTAGACGCGGCGCTAGCCGCTATCCTTCGCGCCTGAGATAATTTTTACGACCACTCCCTTGCGCGAATCTACCTTCGTCACACTGCAACACTGGCTTCCGAAACTTGCGATCACCCGCTTTGCCGGACTTGTCGCGGGATGGCGTGGCGGCGCGATCACGCACTGGATTATTCGTCGCTTCGTTGCTAAATACGGCGTGAATATGTCGGAGGCCGTAGAGCCACGAATTGAAACGTATCCGACGTTTAACGAATTTTTCACGCGGCCTTTGCGGCGTGATGCGCGGCCCGTGCCTTTGGGTGATGATTCATCATGGCTTTGTCCGGTGGACGGCGCGATCAGTCAGTTTGGCGCAATCGAGCGCGATCAGATTTTTCAGGCGAAGGGACATCACTACAGCACGCAAGCGTTGGTCGGTGGCGATACAACGCTCGCTGCACAATTTGAAGACGGCGCATTTGCCACGCTGTACTTAAGCCCGCGCGACTATCACCGCATTCACATGCCTTGCGACGGTACGCTGACGCGCATGATCTACGTTCCGGGTGCGCTGTATTCGGTGAACCCAGCAACGGCGCGCGGCATACCCGGTTTGTTCGCGGTTAACGAGCGCGTCGTTTGTGTGTTTGACACAGCGCGTGGCCCATTCGTATTGACGCTCGTGGGCGCGACCATCGTTGGCAGCATGGCCACCGTCTGGCACGGTGTGGTCAACCCGCCGCGCACGGGCACTGTCCGTGAATGGCGCTACGGAAATTCGGCGGGCGACGAGAAGCCCATCGTCCTCAAGCGCGGCGACGAAATGGGACGCTTCTTGCTCGGCTCAACGGTGGTCATGTTGTGGCCGAAAGACGTGCTGCAATTCAATCCGTTGTGGACGCCGTCGAGACCCGTTCGACTCAACGAACTGATGGCGGTCTAGCGGCGCAGCGCGCTGATCGTTGTCACGGCAAAACCAAGCCACATTGCGCCGTCAGCCACAGCTTGATCTCCGCCCACGATGGCCGCGCGGAGCCCACCATCGATAGACCGTCGGTCACCGCTAAACCCGTCATGCCGATGAGCGCCCGCATCACAATCATCGCGTCTTTCGAGTCCGCTACGCCGTCGCCATCAACGTCAATGGACAAGCCACTTTTCATGGCCTCGACCGCGCTCTGAATCTGCGCAAACGGTACGACGCTTGTGGGATTTTTTGCTCCCGCTGTCAGATCGATATTCGGTGTGGTGTTGG
>JBBRGY010000031.1:0-13684 GCA_038223495.1 Burkholderiales bacterium
TCGAGCAAGCCCAACCGCCCGGATGTGCCCGCGCCGATGTAGATCAAGCGCCCACCCGCTTTGATGCGTGGCACAGCAGCCTCTACCGCACGCGCAATGTCCGCGCTCGCACGAGCCACGGCCTGTGCAGCGCGCGCCTGATCTTCGACCAACGCAGCGACGAGCGCCTCGATGGAATAGGTGTCTAGGTCTGCATGCTCTAGGCTCGGACGCTCGGTGGTGAGCACCTTTCTCTTCATGTGGTTTTCGTTACTTTATTCAAATGCGGTGGACGGTCGGGGTCATGACCGCGTGCGCGCGCCAAAGCCTCGACCATGGGATAAAAACTTTGCACAATGGATACGGTGTCAAGCACCTGGTGCGCGGAGTTCACAACGGGTAGCTCGGCGTTTTTAGACGCAGCGGCAAGTAATACCCGCGCACCACGCCCGCGAAAATTTTCCGCTAGCGTGATCAGCTCCGCCTGACCCGGACCAAGCGGCGCAAGAACTAACACTGGATAGCCAGCTTCAACCAACGCCATCGGACCATGCTTAACCTCAGCCGCAGAGAAGGCCTCGGCCTGAATACCGCACACTTCCTTGAACTTGAGCGCCATTTCGGCAGCTATGGCCAAGCTAGCGCCGCGTCCAATCACAAACAACCGATCAACCTCGCGCAGCGCTTCAACCGCAGGCGACCAATCGCATTCGGCTGCAAGCGAAAGCATTTCTGGCAGCGACGGTAGCGCAGCGCTTAGATCCCCGTCCTTCGCCCACGCGGCATATAGACGAAGGCCCGCCGCGAGTTGTGCAATAAAACTTTTGGTTGCGGCGACGCTCTGCTCTGCGCCCGCCTGCAAATCGATCACATGATGCACCGCCTTCGCGAGCGGCGAATCGATGTCGTTGACGAACGCCGCTGTGATCGCACCGCGCGCGGCCAAAGTAGCCATCGTCTCCACCAAATCTGGGCTCTGACCGGATTGTGAAAAGCTCAGCGCCGCGAGGCCGTTGACCTCAATCGGTGCATGATGCAGCGTGATGACCGACGGCGGCAACGATGTCGCCAGAACTCCCATGCGCGACATAAGCAGGTAACTCAAATGGCTGGCCGCGTGATCCGAGCTGCCGCGCGCCACAGTAACCGCCGCGCGAACCTTCGCATCAGTCAACACCCGTGCCAGCGCGTCAATCGCGGCACCACTGCGTGCAAACAATCGCTCAACAGCAGCGGGCGCGGCCTTCGTTTCAAGCAACATGTTCGAAAGCGCTCTCATGATTCATTTTTATCATCGTTAACCGCACGGCGTGGCTGGCGTTTCAGAACATACTGATGTCCGACTATTTAGCAGCGCTGGTGCTACGCTCACCAAGATGATTCGATCTGAATTTTTTGTGAACAAGTTGTCTTTTTTTCAGCCGGTAATTTTTGCGATGCTGGCGGTGTTTTCTGCTTCGTCGTTTGCTATGGACATCAAGATCACATCGAACGCGATGGTGCTCTCCGGCGAGGTCGTCGCACGCGATCTTGATCGCATCAAGGCCGCCTTCAAAGCTAACCCCGCGATCACCCACGTCGTGCTTCGCAATTCGATGGGCGGCAATAGCTGGACGGGCTACCGGCTCGGTGAACTGTTTCGCGAAAAGGGCGTCACCACGGTGGTCTCTGGTTTTTGTGTGTCCTCCTGCTCGCGTCTGTTTCTCGGCGGCAAAGCGCGCATGTTTTCTGACGACTACCCGGCGAGCCTCACCTACGTTGGCTTTCATGGCCACTATGACTTTGGAAAGTTAAATCTTGCGGCCGTAAAAAAGGATGACCTCGCGGGATGGACAACCAAATTCACCGATGGCAAAGTGGATCAAAAGCTCATGCAACGCTGGATCAACATCGAGCGGCGCGCGGGCGATGCGCGCTTTTATCCTGACGCCGTGACCGCGCGATTGACGCAACCGACCGTACTGTGTCAGGGCACGGAGTCCGCGCGCCCACAACAGTGCGAAAAAATCGCCACCCATGCCATAGCTCAGGGTATCGTGACGACCAACGCGATGTATTCCAGCCCCGATGCGTTAAGTCTGCCGTACAAGTTTCTCGAACAAAAGTATCCAACGACAAACTACGCTGCGTTGTCGCAGACCAATCGATTGCCCATTCGCAGCTCGCTCGCAAAGCGAGACTTCGAACTGTTCAAAAATGCCGCACTTCCGCGAGCATTTGCGGTGTCCGTCAACGGTCTGAACTGGGCCTGGAGCGCGAACGATGCGCTGGCCCCAGACGTCGCGCTTGCGCGCTGCAAAGCGAAAGGTGGCGGCAAGACGACTGGCGCGAAGTGTGTGCTTTATGCGCTTGATGAACGCATCGTTTACATCGGCAAATAGGCAGCAGTATTTCTATCAGCTTTTCGCTGTAACAACGTCTCTAAAGGGGCTAGCATAAGTTTATTGCCTTAGTCGACTTTTGCCACTATGAGATGCTAGCCCTCATGAAATAAGCTTTTCACAGTAAAGCTGATTGCTAATCTGGCCTGCCCAGAACCGGTTGTCCGAACCCTTCGGCTGCCCGCCAGCCGGGGCGCTTCACGAAAATATTGGTGAACATTCCGCCCGTATCAAAGCTCAGTTTTTTGCCGGGATTTTGTCGTTCGTATTCGGCGTTCAATTCGCTGCCCGTGCGGTACCACGGCACTTTGTTTGCGAACGCTGCGAGCGACGCCTGCCGCCAGCCCAAATCGGCAATGGCGAGCCATTCGCGATCGGCATGGGCGATGTTCTCGTCGCGATTCAACAGCCACATTTCATGGCCCAGAATATCGCCGAAAATAAACAGCCGCTGGTTGTAAACGACGAACTCGGTCGGATCACTGCCGAGCTTGATGCGATACGGCGCGCCGTTCGAGCAAAAGCCTCCGTACTGTGGCTCATAGCGCTTGGGGTCGGCATCGAAGAGCGTCTTGTGCTCGTTGCTGACGAAGTAATAGGTGCGCCCCGGCAGCGTGGAGGTGATGTCGCGCTTGCCGCGCGTCGGTTTGCCTTCGGTGAAATACGCGACCGGATCGTAGCCGAGCAGCATTACCTCGTCGCCACGCGGATTGGTCATCGTCGCGTAGCGCGTGCCGCAACCGGCGAGCAACGCAACGCCCAAACAGAGCAGCCAGAGTTTCCATCGTGCATTCATCGCGTCGTTCCTTCACGTCATACGCCATCGGCATTGCCAATCTTACGCTGTGGACGCGCTGCCGCCTACAATTTAGCCCATGAAAAAAACCCGCGTACTCGTTCTGGCCGGTGGCCAATCTGGCGAACATGAAGTGTCAATCAACAGTGCTAGAAGCGTGTTGCAGGCGTTGCCAAAAGACAAATTTGAAGTCACCTCCATCGTGATTTCTCGCGAAGGCCGCTGGCTGCCCGCGCCGGACTCTGTGCATGCGCTGGAGCGCGGCAGCGCGCCGTCTGGCGGCGAGCTGGTGCTGCATCAGGTCGCGGTCGCCGAAGGCTTCGACGTCGTGTTCCCGATCCTGCACGGCCCCAACGGCGAAGACGGCACGGTGCAGGGTATGCTCAAGCTCGCGGGCATCCCCTGCGTCGGCTCCAGCGTGCTCGGTAGCGCGGTGTGCATGGACAAAGTGATGACCAAGGCGGTGCTCGCCTCGCACGGCATTCCGCAGGTGGGTTATCAGCTGGTCACCCGCGCCGAATTCGACGCGACGCCGGAAGACGCGATTGCGCAGCTTGGTGCGCTCGGTCTTCCGGTGTTTGTGAAACCGGCCAACCTGGGCTCCAGCGTCGGCATCTCAAAAGCGAAAACGGAGAACGAGCTGCGCGTTGCACTGCGCATGGCGTTCGAGCTGGACCGCCGCGTCATCGTGGAGGCCGCGACTTCCGAGAAGCCACGCGAAATCGAAGTCGGCATCCTCGGCAATGACGCCCCGCAGGCGAGCCCCGTCGGCGAACTCACGTTCGATAGCGAGTTCTACGATTACGAAACGAAATACACCGCTGGGAAGGCCGAAATGCACATCCCGGCGCTTTTGCCGCCCGCCATCGCAGCGCGGGCACGGGCGCTGGCGGTCGAGGCGTTCAAGGCGCTCGACTGCGCCGGTCTCGCCCGCGTCGATTTTTTCTACATCGACAGCACGGGCGAGCTCTTCCTGAATGAAGTGAACACCATGCCGGGTTTCACCAAGACCTCGATGTATCCAGAGCTTTGGCGCGCAGCGGGCGTTAATTACGCCGACCTCGTTTCGCGGTTGGTGGAGTTGGCGCAAGAGCGGCGGTAGGGCGCATTCGAGCGCTCTGCTACTGATCAGCATTTGGTCGAGATGGTTAATACACAGGGGCAAGGTTCGGTTTCTATACATAGTCAACTTTTGATAAATTGACGCTCTAGCCCCTTTTTAAACGTCTTTTCAGCAAAAAGCTGATGACTGAAAAGTACCGACTAGAAGCGTTTTCTGCCTTGGTCCGGTATCGGTACATTCCCCGCAGGTGACGCAGGTCAAGTCACTTTGCGAACGTCAAACTTAGCATCGCCTCCGTGATTGAATTCACGCACCTCATCTGATGACTTTACTGCGAGCAAACACTGCTCGTCAGCCCCCTTGCCGCGCATGCGCGCGCTCCAACGCCTTCTCCAATCTTACTTTCGCTCACGTCTGACGCCCTGTCTGTCGCTGTCCACGCACATCCTCTCCCAGTCGCGCCCGACGCGCAAATGCCGCATCGCAAAATCATCCGCTCATGGCTGATTCCGCTGTCGGAGCGCGTCACGCTGCATCCGATCATGCTGCTGGTGTTCGACTACGTGCTGCTGTTCGCGGCGCTGGCGGGCACAGTGTTTTTCGCGCATTGGGCGTTGAAGCTCGGCTGCGGGATTGCAGCCGGGTTCGTGATTGAGCGCGCCTTCATCATCGGTCATGACGCTTGCCAACAGAGCCGCACGCCGCACCGCACATTGAACAAATGGCTTGGCCGCATTGCCTTTCTGTGCTCGCTTAGGCCGTACAGTCTGTGGGACGTTGGGCATAACGTCGTGCACCACGGTTACACAAATCTCAAGGGCTTTGACTTCGTCTGGGCACCGTTCACCAAGGACGAGTCAGCAAGCTTAGCGCGAGCCAACGCCTGCTCGACCGCATCTACCGCAGCGGTTGGGCGCCGGGGCTGTACTACATGCTTGAGGTCTGGTGGCGGCGCATGTTCTTCCCAAACAAGACCAACATGCCAACACGTCGCGCGGTTTTCTTGCTCGACAATCTGCTGGTCACGGCCTACGGGGCCCTTTGGATCGCAGCGCTCTGGTATGCAGCGAACGTCACGGGCCAGTCAGCGCTTTTAGTGTTGACGATGGGTTTTGCCGTGCCGTTTTTGTCGTGGTGTGCGCTGATCGGTTTCGTGGTGTATGTGCATCACACTCACACGTCAGTATCGTGGCATGCCGAGCGCCGCGCCTGGAGTAACGCGCAGCCGTTTGTCTCCACCACCGTGCACCTGACCTTTCCGCTTCGCATTGGCGCTGCGCTGCATCACATCATGGAGCACACCGCTCATCACGTTGACATGAGTGTGCCACTGTATCGGCTCAAGGCTGCTCAGAAGAAGCTGGAAGAGATGCTGCCCGGTCGCATCATCATTCAAAAGTTTTCGTGGCGCTGGTACTTCAAAACCGCGCGCAAATGCAAACTCTACGACTTCAATGCGCAGTGCTGGACGGACTACAAAGGCCGCCTAACGAGCGTCGCAGCTGCCTAGTCCTCGGGTTAAGACGCGATATTGCTAGCTTCGCTTCGCATAGTCCTGTGCGGTTTGCCAGGCGACGGTTTGCAGAAACTTCGCTGTTGCCGGGTCAAGCCCCGCTGTGTAGGGGTTGCCTTCGGGATTGGTTTTGTAGAGTGACGCCAGCACCGTGCACGCCGCGAGATACGTACCGGCGAGGCTCGGATGGCGTTTGTCGGCAACGTAGAGGTTCAGCTCAGGCCTGGCCTTAACCGAAGCCGCGAAAGCCAGCCCCGCTGGAACAACCAGCGCATTATTGGCGCGCCCCGCGTTGGTGTATTCCGCTGCAAGCTGCTCCGTCATTTCCGGCTTGTCCTGATACGCCCACGACATGAAAAACGCCGGACGCGCGCCGTGTTTGCGAGCGATGTCGCTGTTCTTCTTCGCGTACTCAAAGAACACCGGGCGCAGTTGCGGGTGAATCGGGCACTGGCTGCAGTCCATGATCAAAACTACGTCGAACGGCTTGGTGAACGTATTGAATACAACCTCGTTTTTTGCATTGAACGAATAGGAGCCGACAGCGTTCGGTTTGAAGTGCGATTCAAGGTCGTGCCAGTTGATACCGGAACCGCTAATCGTGGCCGACACATTGCGTAGTCCGGTCTTGTCGGGCATCGACGAGGCATTGATTAACTGCCCGACGTGCCCATGCATGCTGTTGTTATAGTAAAAAAAGCTGTTGCCAACCCAGAGGACGGCTTTGGTTTGTTCCGGTGCAGATGCGACTGGCGCGGGAGCCGGTGCCGTTGCGCAAGCGCCCAGCAGCAGCGCGACGCCGACCATCGCGACCGCTCGAATGGATCGTGAAATATTGATGTGCATGGTGTCCTCCTTGATCGGTGCCTTGAGCGGCACCGCGATGTCATTGGTTTTACTCTACCACCCGGCACCACTCCAATGCAAAGTCTCAATTCATTGATTCGCTACGGATAGCATCGCGTGTGAGCCGATAACGAAAAGAGTCACCATGAACGAATCTGCTGTCGCCCAAGCCGCACAATTGATCTGGAATCATTGGAGCCAAGGCACACAAATGCCTGCCCTGCCCGAGCATTGCCAACCCCTGAATCGTGCTGATGGCTACGCGGTGCAGGCCGAAGTCGCGCGGCTGTCTGGACAGGCGACGGTCGGCTGGAAAATCGCAGCAAGCAGTGTTGCGGGGCAAAAACACATCAACGTGGATGGGCCGCTAGCCGGGCGATTGCTGGCGAACACCGTGTTCGCGGCGGGGTCCCCCGCAGCGAATGCGATCGACCTGAGGCACAACATTTTGCGAGTGGCCGAGCCGGAAATCGCGTTTCGTATGGCGCAGCCGTTACCGCCGCGCACTACCTCCGCTCCATACTCGGTCTCCGAAGTCATGGTAGCCGTCGAGTCAATGCATCTCGCAATCGAAGTGCCGGACACCCGATTCAGTGATTTCCTCAAAGTCGGCGCGCCGTCGATGATTGCCGACTTGGCGTGCGCCGCACTTTGGGTGGTCGGACCAGCGGTCGGCGCTTCATGGCGCACGATCGATTTGTCGCAGCACGAGGTTGTTGCGCACAAAAATGGCCATTTCACAGCGAAAGGCAGCGGCGCGAATGTCCTGGGCGACCCTCGCGTTGCGTTAACCTGGATCGCCAACGAGTTGTGCGCTTACGGCGCGGGATTGCAGGCGAGTGATTACGTCACGACCGGGACCTGCGTGGTGCCAGTGCAGATTACCCATGGGGATACGTTGCTGATGGATTTCGGCGTGCTGGGCAGCGTCACTGCCGCATGCGCACCCGCCTAGCGTCTACTTTTTGGCAGACGCCGCTTCGTTCATTGTCTTGAGCTGCGCAAGCCAGTCTTTCCAATCCATTGGGCCCATCTCAAAGCGCCTCTTCAGATTGCCCAGAACGTCGCCCCACGCCTTGTCAAAGTAGGTGTAGGCCTTGTCCCACTCGCCACCGTCACCCCAACCAGTGTGATGCAATGTCACGCGAGTACTTTTGCCATCAACGGGCGTGAAACGCACGATCACCAAAGTGCGCTGGGCACGCGCTTCGGGCAGATTAGGCGGCGCATTCCAATCGAATGAAATCATTTTTTTCGGCTGAACCGCCAAAAAGTGCATGTCGTCTGCACCACGCATACCCACGGGCGCACCGGGGTTGATGTAAATCTGGAACGGTCCGCCGACCTTGGCGTCAACCACGGCATCAGGTGCGAAAAAGCTGACGATTCCCTCACGCGTCGTCCATGCCGCCCATGCCGCGTCGAGCGTCGCTGGCACCACGATTTCTTTATCTATTGCGCGCTCGGTGGCGAGCACTGGGAAAGAGGCGAATGCAGCGATCAGCCAGCCGAAAAGAAGAGCGGTCAGTCGTTTCGTTATTGTCATTGTGAGCTTGTGTCGAAGTACTCGGCGGCAAGCGTAGCGCAAAGGCCAGCGGAACCGGACAAAATGTTGCTAGTCCAAATCTTTTCAGGAGGATGCATCATGACAGCGTTTCGCTCAGTCGCATCGATACTTTGTCTGGCGGCAGCAGTGACCGGGTGTGCTGGTGTGGCAACCATTGCGCCCAACGCCAGCGAGGCGGAAGTGCGCGCATCTTGGGGCACACCGACCATACAGACCAATACGGCGACCGGCGAGCGCTGGACGTACAGCACAGCGCCAGCGGGCCGTCAGGTGTGGTTGCTCGATTTTGATGGCAACGGACGTTTGACCAGTCGCATACAGGGACTGACGCTTGCGCGTATCTCGCAAGTGCAGAACGGGCAGACTCAGGCCGAGGTGGAGGCGCTGCTGGGGCCATCTTACTGGTCGCTTCGCTATCCTTTCCGGCAGGAAGAACTAGTGCACATCTACCGGTTTGACGACATCCTGACGCCAATGTGTTTCTACGTCGGCTACAACGACAAGACCGTTGTAACCAGCACGGGTATGCAAGAAGAGGAACGCAGCCGTCACCGCATCGGACGCCCCTGCTGAGTGCGGGCGTGCGGCAAATGGTTGGCGCAGCCCCCATTCTGCGAGAAAATAGCGGGTTAGCTCCAGAAGTACTGTCATGACCCTGCCCCGCAACCACCTTGAACTATTGTCCCCCGCCCGCGATGCCGAGATCGGGCGCGAGGCCGTGCTGCACGGCGCTGACGCTGTGTACATCGGCGGCCCCGCATTCGGGGCGCGTACAAAGGCGGACAACACGGTGGCAGACATCGCGGGGTTGACCGCATTTGCGCATCGCTACGGTGCGCGAATTTTCGTCACGGTCAACACCATCCTGCACGATAACGAACTAGAGCCCGCACGGCGCTACATCCATGAGCTGTACGACGCTGGCGTTGACGCGCTGATCGTGCAGGACATGGGCATCCTTGAACTGGATATTCCGCCGATTGCGCTGCATGCGTCGACCCAATGCGATATTCGAACGGTTGAGAAGGCGAAGTTTCTGGGTGAAGTTGGTTTTTCACAACTGGTTCTGGCGCGTGAATTGACGTTGCAACAAATCGCAGCAATGCGTGCGGCAGTGAACCCCGATGTGCCGCTTGAATATTTTGTTCATGGTGCGCTATGCGTGGCGTTTTCTGGCAACTGCTATATCTCCGAGGCGCATACCGGGCGCAGCGCCAATCGCGGCTCGTGCTCTCAAGAGTGCCGCTTGCCGTACACGCTGGAGGATTCTCAGGGTCGCGTGGTTGCATTTGACAAGCATTTGCTCTCGATGAAGGACAACAATCAAAGCGACAATCTAGCCGCGCTGATCGACGCCGGCATTCGTAGCTTCAAGATTGAGGGCCGCTACAAGGACATGGGTTACGTCAAAAATGTGACCGCGCACTACCGCACGCTGATCGACGAGATTCTCGAAAAGCGTCCCGAATTTGCGGCCGCGTCGCATGGAACATGTACATACACATTTACGCCTGATCCCGACAAGACATTTAATCGCAGCAATACCGATTACTTCGCCACAGGTCGGAAAATGGACATCGGCGCGTTCGATGCGCCCGCACATGTGGGATCACCGCTGGGCGTGGTGACCCGCGTAGCTGCGGAATGGTTTGAGATTGATGCAACCGATACGTCCATTGTTATGGCCAACGGCGACGGCCTCACATGGATGCACAAACGCGAGGTCAAAGGAACACAAGCGAACGTTGCCAAAAAAGTAGGCCTTCACTGGCGCGTTACACCGAATGTCTCGATGCAAGAGTTGCAAGGCTTGGTGGTTGGCACGAACATCAGCCGCAACCGCGATCACGCGTGGGAGTTGACGCTCGCGAAAAAATCTTCCGAACGCCGAATTCCCGTTGACATTCGCCTCAGCGAAACGGCAAAGGGTTTTGCGTTGACGCTAGCCGATGAGCGCGGAGCAAGCGCCACTTCGACGATTGAGCACTCACATGAACCCGCGCAGAACGCGGAGCGCTCCGAAGCCAGCCTTCGCGAAAATATGGGCAAACTCGGCAACACGATTTTTGCAGCACGCAAGGTCACCGTCGAATGGTCACAATCCTGGTTTGTTCCAGCGTCGGCAATTAACGCATTACGCCGCGAAGCCGTGGAACAGCTCGAAGTTAATCGCCTTGCGCAGTTGCCGAAATGGATTCGAGCCGAAGCGTTGACGCCGCCCGCGCAGTATCCCGAGACTTCGCTCACTTACTTAGCCAATGTGTACAACGTCGCCGCAAGGGACTTCTATTCCAAACACGGCGTTACGCTGATGGCTAACGCTTACGAAGCACACACCGAGGCTGGCGAAGTGCCGGTTATGGTGACTAAACATTGCCTGCGCTGGTCGTTCAATCTGTGTCCAAAACAGGCCAAGGGCGTGCAAGGCGTGCAAGGGCAAGTGCGCGCAGAACCCATGACGCTCGTTAGCGGCAGCGACCGACTGACGCTCAAGTTCGACTGCAAACCGTGCGAGATGCACGTCATGGGCAAGATGCGACCCAACATTTTGCGTTCGCCACCGCCATCGTTGGTGCCCGCGATGTCTGGCGCAACGCCCCTCAAGTTTTACGCGAAACGCCCATTAGAAACAGCAACGTCTTAATTCACAGCAACCGCAACCTACGGCATCGCTGGAGTCAAATCCGCACGAAATACGGTATCGCGCAAAGCACCACACCAATCACCACCAGCCAAATCGCGCTCGGCACGAAGTACGGATAGACCATCAGCACAATGCCGCAAACGAGCGGCACAGCGCGCGTTTGCTTTTTGCCGTAGATAAAAAAGCCCATGCCCATTGAGCTGAACAATAGTCCCCAGAGTAGCGTGGCTGAGTTCATGCGCTGGTTTGCCTAGTTGATTCGCCGCGCAACACTGCGTAAA
This sequence comes from Burkholderiales bacterium, assembly GCA_038223495.1. Classification (GTDB taxonomy): domain Bacteria; phylum Pseudomonadota; class Gammaproteobacteria; order Burkholderiales; family Casimicrobiaceae; genus Casimicrobium. The sequence continues at coordinate 11,071 of JBBRGY010000031.1, forward strand.
TCTCGGCGATGGGTTGCGGCATTCCAATCGCGTAGCCTTGAACATAGTCAACGCCTAGACGTCTGACATGTTCCCTAAGTTCCGGCGTCGCGACAAATTCGGCCACAGTCTTCACCTTGAGGCGATGCGCAACGCGCACAATCGATTCGACGATTTCGTTGTCGATACTGTTGCTGCCAAGCGCCGTGATAAACGTGCCATCAATCTTTATCTCATCGATCTCGTAGCGCTTTAAATAGCTGTAAGTTGCAAAACCGGTGCCGAAGTCGTCGAGTGAAACTCGAAAACCAGCCGCACGAAGGTGTTGCACGTTTTCCCGTGATCGCTCAACATCATCCATCGCGCTCGACTCGGTAATCTCGAAGCAAAAGCGCTCGGCAGGCAAGGAATGTTCGGTTAATGCAGCACGCACAAAGGGCAGAAATCCGGGGTCGGACAAACTGGCAGCTGACAGATTGATCGCACATTTTCCCGTCGCCATCATTGCAGCAGGGGCGCGCCAAAACCAGTCAAAAGTCGCCGTAATTATCTGGCGATCTAGTTGCGCTGACATGCCTGACTGGTTTGCAATATCGAAGAATTCTGTCGGCGGCAACAGCACGCCTTTGTCGTCATGCATTCGGCACAATACTTCGATGTCGATTTGCGCTGTTTTATCCTCAGCGCGCGCCGGTTCGATCATCTGCGCGTAAAGCTCGATCTGGTTGGCATTAATCGAGCTACGAACCTGATCCTTGCGTCGCGCGGCGTCGTGAATCATTGACTGCAATTCAGGGGTCAACTCATGCACGACGGGCTCCGCCGTCGCGAACTGCTCTTGCTGCTGCAATGAGGCAAGCGTGGACAGCAACAACACCGTGCTGGGACGCGGCCCTGGTGGCACTCGCAAAACTTGAGTCGCCGCAGGTAGCATGACCTCTCGGCCCTCGGCATTGCGAACGCTAAATGACTCGAAACTACGGCTCAACGCTGCTATTTCAAGTAACGAAGCAGGCTCGTCTTTAAACACCAGAAGATAGCGACCGTTGTCAGCGCGAGCCACCAGCTCGCTACCAAACATGCGAATGCGATCCGCGATAAGTTGACGCATGGAAATGAGCTGTAGCGGTCCAACCAATGCGCCAATACGGCCGCGCACCAACATCGATACACCGACCACAAGCCATGAGCGCGCGGGATCACTGCGGTTTATCCATTGCTCAAAGCCGAACTCGTTGCCCAATCCGGTGACCAGATCACGACTCGACTGCTCACGCAGCCGCTGCATCGCGTCTGCGCGATCACGAGAGACGGCTTGTAGAAGTTGCGCAAACAAAGTGCTGACGAACACAACTGTGATCATTTCAAAAACACTGAGCGGCACTTTGCCCGTCGCCGACAGCGCCTCCTGAGATATGAGCACGTCAGAATTGGCGGACAGCGCAGTGCAGAGAAGAAACCCCGATAGCGTGAGCGTCGCGTAGGTCGTTAAAGCGTCGCGCCGCATGGCACAGAACGCAGTCGCCGGGATGTAGGCAAGGAGCGTGGGGCCGACGAACTCGGCGTGTCCGGTAGACCGCAAGACCAAAATGATCGCAGTCAGCGTTAGAACGAACACCACTGACAACGCATCCAGCACGCCCTCCCCCTTCGCTCTCCGCTCGCTGCGAGAGGGGAATGGAACCGGATTCGCGTCATGCAAACCTGCCCCCAACCAAGCGAGTGTGAGCGGTGCAAACAACAGTAAGCCAAGCGATTGAATGATCCAGTAAGCGACCCAGAGTTCCAGCGCACTAAGGGCAGGATGCAGCCGCGAAATCACAAACCCAGTCGCACCGATACAAGCCGCAAGCGTCGCGCCGACTGCCAGAGCCGATGCGTAAAAGCGCGTTAACCAATTCAGGTTGGGCAAACCATAGGTGCTCGCCTGCTCTGGGTCATCGGCATGGCGTGACTGCAAAAATCGAAGCATCGCGATGGCAGAAACCGTACAGACGATCTCGGCAATCGCTGCCACAGCGCCAACCCACGGCACCTCGGGATTCGCAGCAGCCCCCCAAATAACGAGCGCCAAACAGGACGGGACTAAAGTCCAACGACCGTACTTCCACGCGAACGCGAATATAAAGCCGGCCGGAGCCCAGATAAGTGATAGCGATTGGCCCGGCGAGAGAAAACGCGACAACATCGCAGCAAGAAAAACGGCGAACATCATCCACGCCACCCGGCTGAAACTCACCTCGCGTGTCACTGTTGTCGTCACTGACATGAAAAGCTTGATCTCCGGTCCATGCTGTTTGGCGCAGGGCGTCGGTAAATGCGGCGTCCTGCCTCGTACCTCTCTACCGCCCTACAGGCACACCGGCTACTTCCGGATTTCCGAAACAGCAAGTACCGATAGTCGCGATCAGTGTAGCAAGCCGAAAGCAACCAGCACGCCCCGTTCAAGCACGTTAATTTGCGCTCGCAGCACGATGTATGCCCATACGGCGCGCCAGATTGAATGCGTTCAGGGTTGCGCCGACATTCGCGACGCCATGCCCCGCAATGTCATAAGCAGTGCCATGCGCAGGCGTCGTGACTGGAATCGGCAAACCGCCCTGCACCGTGACGCCACGTTCGAAACCCATCAGCT
>JBBRGY010000032.1:0-13500 GCA_038223495.1 Burkholderiales bacterium
CGCAAGCGCAAGGACGACCATTCAACCGCAATCACAAACGCTTCGACATGGCACCAAATTAAGCAACAGCTTTTATGTGAAACGTTTATTTCATATGGGCCACATAGTAGTTTTTGGTAAAAATCAACTTTCGCACAAAACACCTATCTAGCTCCAATGGAAAAGGGATTTATCTAAAAAGCTGTTTGTCTTCAAACGATCCATAGCGCTGCGCAGCCAACATCGCGACCTAGTGAGAAGCGCCAAGTGCGTTGAGCGCTACGATTGCGGACATGAATATTCCTGTCGCTTCCCTGCCCAACAACATCGCAATGCCACGCTTCGGCATCGGCACGTGGCGCATGGGCGAGCGCTCGTCTGCGGCGCAGGCGGAAATCGCTGTGATCAAGGCTGCGATTGAGCGCGGAGTGACGCTCATTGATACGGCCGAAATGTATGGCGAAGGCGGCGCAGAAACGATCATCAGTCGCGCCATCGCGGGTGTACCGGTCGCGCGTGAAAATCTGTACATCGTCAGCAAGGTGTACCCGCATAACGCCTCGCTAAAGGGAACGGTTGCAGCCTGCGAGCGAAGCCTGAAGCGGCTTGGCACGGATTACCTTGATTGCTATCTGCTGCACTGGCCCGGCGAGCATCCGATTGCAGAAACCGTCGACGCGTTCGAAACGCTGAAAGCGCAGGGCAAGATTCGCTCTTGGGGCGTATCCAATTTTGACGTGGCGGATATGCAGGAACTCATGACCGTTCCGAACGGCAAAAACGTCGTCACCAATCAGGTGCTCTACAACCTCTCGCGGCGTAGCGTTGAGTTTGATCTGCTGCCGTGGCAGCGCGAACGCGGCATTTCGACGATGGCGTATTCCCCGATTGAGCAGGCGCGATTACTGGAATCGGCGAAGCTCAAATCCATTGCGCACGACATCGGTGCGACGCCCGCTCAGCTCGCGATTGCGTGGCTTTTGCAGCAGCCTGACGTGATCGTGATTCCGAAAACGACGCATATTGCACGGCTGGACGAAAACCTTGGCGCGCTGACATTGACACTGAATGCGGCGATACTATCCGCGCTCGATGCGGCGTTCACGCCACCTCGAAGGCGCGCCCCACTAGCTATGCTGTAATCACCGTTCAGTTCGATCTGCGCCGCACGAGCGGCAATCACAACTAAACAACGACACGCCAATTCGCCGGAAAACAATGGATTAGCCGCTAGGCGCAGGGCACACCACTGAGTTAAAATTCAGTGTCAACCTAACCGTGCGTGCCAGACTGTCAACGTGAAGATGCATTTTCAGCGCTTTCTCGAAGTTTTATCGTGAGTGACAGCGTGAACCCTCTTTCTGACCTCGCCGATTTCGGCGGTTTGTCTGATTTAGCGGAATTCGCGCCTCAGCTGGCGCAAACGTTTGTGTCCATCGCGAGCGATATCGCACTCATCATCGACGAGCACGGCGTCATTCGGCATGTGGCGCTAAGCGCTGACCCTATTCCCGGCTCAGATTCGGATTGGGTCGGTCGTCCCTGGGTCGAAACCGTCAGCGGCGGCACCCGCGCGAAAATTGGCGAACTGCTGGCTGAAGCGCAAACATCCGGCGTGACGCGTCGGCGCGAAGTTTTTCACGCGACTCCAGGCGGCAACAATGTTCCCGTCTCCTATTCCGCGATCAAGCTCGGGCCAAACGGGCCAGTGCTGGCCGTTGGGCGCGACATGGGCGCGGTGGCAGCAGTGCAGCAGCGCTTTCTTGTCGCGCAGCGCGAGATGGAGCAGGATTACTGGAAGCTTCGGCAAAACGAATCGCGTTATCGCCAGCTGTTTCAGGTGGCCACTGATGCCGTGATGATCGTGGATGCCCAAAAGCTCACCATCGTCGAAGCCAACCGTGCGGCCTTTGAACTATTTGGCAATCCGGCTGATGCAAGCTCGACGCTGGTCGGCCAAAGCGCCACGGCGGGCGTGTTGCGTGCGCAGCGCTTGAGCGTGGAAGAGCTTTTAGTGATGGCGCGCACAAGCGGGCGCCCCGGTGAAATCCGCGTTCATGTTCCCGCGCTCGCCACGCCGAATAGCACGCTGCACGCAACCGCGATTGATATGTCGGCAACGCCTTTTCGCTCTGGGGACAAGATGTTGTTGCTGGTGCGCGCTCGGGTCACGGCACCGCTGTCGGAGCGTCCGTCAGCAACGCGGTTGGCCGACTTTGTTGAACAAACACCGGACGCAGTGACTATCGCCGATTCGAGTGGGCGCGTCTTAATGGCCAATCCAGCATTTGTTGCACTGTGTCCATTGGCGGCCAACGGTCCGGCTCAGGCGAATTCCGTCGTAGGCCGCACGCTGGCAGAGCTATTGGGTGACCCCGATCAAACGCTGTCGTCAATCCTCGCCGAGGCAAAATCGCAAGGCCTCTCAGAGCAGCGTCAAGCGTCGCTAGGACTCTCAAGTACATCGCGATTTGATGTTGAAATTTCTGCCGCGCTATTGGCCGAAGGCGATCAGGAATGTGTGGGTTTGACCTTCCGTCGTATTGATCAGCGCGAAGCCTCCACAAGCACCCAGTTTGACGATATGGCGTCTGCGCTGTCAAGCTTGACCACTCAGTTGGGACACACGTCGCTGCCCGATTTGATGCGGCAAATTTCACTGATCGCTGAACGGCATGTGATCGAAGCGGCGCTCGAACAGGCGCATGATGAACACCAACAAGCGGCGCACATTTTGGGCATCACGGTCGAGGACTTGTGGCTTCGCATGCACAATCTGGACGGTGGTTCGCGCGGTGGCGCAGTCAGCGCACACCCTACGCTGCTTAATTAATTGGCCGGTTGTCCGACGGTGACTTACAACCCGCCTTTCGGCCAAGCCGATCTCACCAATTGCGAACGTGAGCTCATCCATCTGGCCGGTTCGGTGCAGCCGTATGGCTTCATGCTGGTACTCGATCACGCCAATGGCACAGTGCGTCAGGCTTCAAGCAACGCTGCGGCCATGCTCGGTATGCCAAATGGCTCGCTGATCAACTTGTCAGTGAATCGGCTGCCGGGCAATCTCGCGCAGCAGATTAAAGAGGCTGCCGCCAGCGCTGAAATTCATGAACTGCAACCCATTCGTTGTGAAGCGATGATCGGCGGCGTGACGCGGTATTGGGAAGGCGCGCTACATCAGATCGAGGCAGGTCGCCTCATCGTCGAGATGGAACCGCTGACCGACAGCGTTGCGACGACATCAACAATGGCTGCCACCGTTGACCATGATCAAGGCACGCTGCTGGAACTGGTAGCGGGTGCAGTGCAGCGATTTAGCAATGCCGCAAGTATCGGCGTCCTCTGTGACAGCGTCGTACAAAGCTTTCGCGATCTGATCGGATACGACCGCGTGATGGTTTACAAATTTGATGCGGATGGTCACGGAAAGATCGTCTCGGAGGCGCGCGACCCGCGTCTCGAATCGCTGCTCGGTCATCACTATCCCGCCACCGACATTCCGCAGCGCGCGCGTGAGCTGTACCTACGCAATCGCGTGCGCGTACTGGTCGACGTGCATTACACGCCGTCGCAATTAGAGCCCGCATTTTTGCCCGAAGGCGGCGCGCTTGATATGTCGATGGCGTATCTGCGCAGCATGTCGCCGCTGCATTTGCAGTACCTGAAAAATATGGGCGTGACGGCCACAGTCGTCGTCTCGCTGGTGCGCGAAGGCAAGTTGTGGGGCCTGATCGCCGCCCATCATTACTCCGTGCGCAACGTGCGCTTTGCAGTGCGCGCAGCCTGTGATTTGCTCGCTGAGGTTGTGTCAACACGCATTGCAGCGATAGAAAATTACGCGCACGCGCAGGTTGCTGTCATGGTGCGCCGCGTAGAGCAGCGATTGATTGAAGCGACTTCGACCGAGGGCGACTGGCGACTCGCGCTGTTCCGAAATCCGCGCACGTTGTTGCAACCACTCGAGGCGACCGGCGCTGCGTTATTCACCGATGGCGAAATCCTTACCTCAGGCGAAGTACCGTCGACGCCCGAGTTGCGTGAGCTGCAACTGTGGGTCGATGCGCAATCATTTGAATCACTGTTCAGTTCTTCGTCAGTTGCCAAGGCAAACCCCGCGCTCGCGTCGCTCACCCCGACTGCCAGCGGCGTGATGGCGGTCAAGCTGGCGACCGATGGTTCGGACTATTTGATGTGGTTCCGCAAGGAGCAACTGCAGTCGGTCACCTGGGCGGGCGATCCGTCGAAACCGATGGTGAACAACGACCCGATGGAGCTGTCGCCCCGGCGTTCGTTCGCCGCGTGGTCCGAGATTGTGCGCGGCACCGCGCTGCCGTGGACGAGCGCCGAGATCGCTCTGGGCCGCGCCATTGGCTTGGCTCTCGTGGACATCATTGTGCAGGTGCATTCGGTGCGTTTGTTGATCGCCGAGCATCAGCTCGCGGGCGTGCGCGCATCGGTGCAGCGCTCCGGCGAGCCAGTCGTGATTGCCGATTCGCGCGGGCGTCTGCTGTTCTGTAATCATGCGTTTGCCGCGCTAACCGGGCAAGCCGAAACGGAGATCGCCAGCCTGCAAGACGTCGCCAATATGTTCTCCGAGCCACAGCTGATGCGAAAAGCGATGGCTGCGCTCAGAACCGGACAGCCGCCCTGGCGCGGCGAAATGACGTTATCGCGTGAAGGCCACGGCGGTTTGCCAGTATCGGTGCGGGCCGAGACGGTGCCCGGTCGCGACGGCAATTCGTTGGGATTCATCGTGACGTTGTTTGACCTGCGCGACAACAAGCGCGCGGCCGCGGCGCGACGCCATCTGGAAGAGTCGATGCAGCGAGCAGCGCTGGGTCATGGCTTGACGCCGTCGGTGGACGGCTCAACCCGCGGCGCTGACGAAGTGATGGCCGCGATTCTTACCAACGCGAGTTTGGCAGCAATGGACATCGCTGATGGTCCGATTGGGGCGTTGGCGGCAACGTTTCTGGAAGAACTGGAAACATCCACTCACCGCGCGGCTTCGCTGTACGAGCAGATTCGCACGTTCACGGGCGTATCGACGGAGTAGTACCGCTGTCAGGCCTCGACAAGCGCCTCAAACAACGCTTTGTGGCGGGCAAATGCCGCGCAGGCTTCATCGATTAACGCCTGCGCACTCGCTTCGTCTTCAGCCATTAAATCCAACCCGAGGCGAAACTTTTTCGCCAGTTTCGCCACATCCTCCGCGCTGCCAAAATCGTAAAAATTCACGCCCTGGTTCGGTTGCAACGTCAGGCTTTTGGCAACTATACGGTTTAGCATTTGCCCGCCGCTTAAGTCGCCCAGATAGCGAACGTAGGCATGCGCGCCCAGCAAGCTCGGGGAGCGCTCGGCAATATCTTCGAGATGAGCGGCATACTGCGTCGCAGTCTCAGTGAGCGCTATCGCCTCATTCCAGTCTGCACCGTGAAGAAAATCCAAATCCTGGCGTATCGCATTGCGACGAAACATCGGCTCGCAGCCTAGGATTGCCAGCGAAGGATTGCTCGAATGCCGCGACAATCCCGACTCGAGCGCCGCATAAATTACGTGCAAATTGCGCAGCAGACGACAATAACCCGCGCGATCCAGTTGCCCGCGCAGCAAGAGCCGCATCACGCCGGCGCGCTCGACTTCGGTATGTAGGGAGCGGGTGTCGCTACGCAGACGCGCAGTAATGGGAATTGCCATGCCAACTTCAGGTTTATAAACGCCGGTGATCATACCGACTGTCCCGACAAACGCATCGCAGGATGCCGTCAAATCACCGCAAATAAATTTGCGTCATTTGTCACATTCAGCGCTATAAAACGTCTATCCATCAAACATGGAGTTTCACATGAAATTATTTGCACTGCTTTCCGCCGCTGCTTTCGCCGTTTTGGCCTCGCAAGCGTCCGCTACCAACATCGTCTGGTCGTCTGCCGATACGTTCGACTACACCGAGACGCTCGCGCCCGGAAAATCAGCCGAACTCTGCGGCAACATTGAACCGCGCCTGCCAGTCGAGTGGCGATACGTCGGCGACGGCCCGTTGACATTTGATATTCATCGCCATTCCGGCAGCGAAGTCATTTATGCGACCCGCAGCTATTTGACGCGGGAGTTAAATGGCCGATTGAGCCCAACGTTCAATTTCGATTGGTGCTGGATGTGGACCAATGAAACGGAAAATGCAGTGACAGTTCGGGTCAACTTGAAACGCTGATTCCGGCACTTTGAAGGCAGCAGCTTTGCGAAAAAACCTCGGCTACTCAGGGACTAGAGAACAATAACGACCAAAGTCGATAACCAATATTATCCCTTTGTAGCCCCTGTAAAACCGTCGTTCCAGCGTAAAGCTGTTATGCAGAAATCCTAATCCTTTCGGAACTTAAGGCTCCGAAATACCCTTTGCAATCGCCGTAGCCTGCGCTTTGGTGAGGTTGCCAAGCACTGCGCGAGCGATGCCATCACCGCGCTGCACCAACACCAGTATTTGCGCGGTTCCCTGCACAGTCGCTGCCCGTGTTCCCACGCCCGGCAAGCCCGTTACGGTTTCGCGCTTGCGGCCCGCGATCTCTTCGGCTGCCGTTGCGATCATTTCGTAGTAGCCCTCAGGCGAACTAACGACCGGGTTGGTGCTGATGGCTGACCGCTCAAAAAACTGCAAGCGAATCGTCGGGCCTGCCTTGGGTTCAGCGACCCCGGTTCGCGACCAAATGCACTCCGTCACGCCGCGCTCTGCTTTATCAACCGCGAGTACTTTGAGCGTCGCGCCAACGGCTGCGCTCACCTGCTCTGCAGTCAAGACTTGCACACACTTAATCGGCGCAGTTTGCCCGTATGCAGTCGTCGAAATCAGAGTTACGCACGCCAACAACTTCGCGCCAGCCGCGCGTAAGCTGCTGAAAACACTGAAGAAACAGTCGTAACGCGTCTGCTGTAACACTATCCCTACCCCTCTCTGTCGTCTGATCGATCGAGTCTTGCTAACTACGTTTTTTGGTTATTCACTGCTTAGCGAGAGCTATGCTACTCCTGCGTCGTGACAGGAAACAAAACGAATCGGGTGCCGTGCATCCCGAGGCGACGTACTATGCAGCGCAATTTTTGAAAAAGTTAGAGGCAACATGACACATCCGCACCTTTTCCCCACTTCAATCGCAGGCAGCCTGCCGAAACCGGCCTGGCTGTCCGAGACCAACAAACTTTGGCCGCAATGGCGCTCCGAGGGCGACGAACTGCTCGATGCCAAGCGTGACGCCACGATGCTGTGGATCAAAACGCAAGAAGACGCTGGCGTCGACATCCTGACCGATGGCGAGCAGTCGCGGCAACACTTTGTGCACGGTTTTCTGGAATACGTCGAAGGCATCGACTTCGATCACAAAGTGAAGATGGGAATTCGCAACAATCGCTACGACGCGATGGTGCCGGTCGTCACTGGACCGCTCAAACTGAAGGGTCGCGTGCATCAGCGCGAGGCACAGATCATGCGTGCCCACACCAAGCGCAAAGTGAAGATCACGATGCCCGGCCCAATGACGATCATCGATACGTTGTCGGACAATTTTTATGGCGACAAAGTGAAGCTGGCGATGGCTTTCGCCGAGCTGCTTAACCAAGAAGCGCGGGCTTTGCAGGCCGACGGCGTTGACGTGATTCAGTTCGACGAACCTGCGTTCAACGTGTACATGGACGATGTAAAAACGTGGGGCGTCGCTGCGCTAAATCGCTGCATCGAAGGCCTGACGTGCACCACCGCCGTGCACATTTGTTACGGCTACGGCATCAAGGCGAACCTCGACTGGAAAGAGACGCTCGGCGGCGAATGGCGGCAGTACGAAGAAATTTTCCCAGCGCTGGCAGCAAGCAACATTGACCAGGTTTCCCTCGAATGCATGAATGCAAAAGTGCCAATGCATTTGATGGGTTTGCTGAAGGGCAAAACGGTCATGGTCGGCGTGATTGACGTTGCGAGTGACGTCATCGAAACGCCCGAACAAGTCGCAGCGACCATTGGCAAGGCGCTCGAATTCGTTCCGCGCGACAAACTCATTCCATGCACGAATTGCGGCATGGCTCCGATGGATCGCGGCATTGCGGCCGCCAAGCTAAATGCTCTAGGCGCAGGCGCGCGATTAGCTAGGTCGCTCTACGGTGCGTGAGGCAAACTAGGCGGAATCAACGGTGTCGAGCGGCTTCATTACAAAAGTGTCGCTCGCACACGCTCTCGAAAGTTCGCCACTTTGACCGACACGCCCAAAGTAGTTACCGCAAAGACAAGCACAGCATCCGACCTGCGCGGCGCAAGCCGTTTGGTCATTGACGCCACGACCGGAATCACCGATTTGGTCGAGGCAATGCATCACAACATCGCGCGCGTTCCAGTGGTCACGGCATCCACGGAGAACGGTCGCGCATCGGGCATTGCAGGCTTTGTTTATCGCACAGTGCGCGGCGTCACGCGCGTCGTCGGCGGCGGCATTGACGCCGGACTTGCGCTGCTGTCGCCGACGCTAGCAGGCGTGCCAAATATGCGCGCGCGCGAAGCGGTTTTGTCAGCATTGAACGGCGTACTCGGCGATCATCTCGTTTCGAGCAAAAATCCGCTAGCGATTCCCATGCAGTTTCGTCATCGCGGTCACGCGCTGACACTTACGCGCGAGGGGATCAGCGAGCATTTTCCCAGCGCCACCGGCAAAATTGTGGTGCTCATTCACGGTCTCTGCATGAACGATTTGCAGTGGAAAACGGGCGGCGACGGCCTGACCGCCGCGCATGATCACGGCGCGGCATTGCATCGTGATCTCGGCTTCACGCCTGTCTATGTGCGCTACAACAGCGGCCTGCATGTTTCGACCAATGGGCGTGAATTTGCATCGATGTTGAAAACATTGTTAGCCGCGTGGCCCGTGCCCGTGGAGTCGCTCGTTATCGTTGCCCACAGCATGGGCGGACTCATATCGCGAAGCGCATTTCACTACGGGCGTAAAGCGCGTCATGCATGGTGCAAATCGCTCGACAAAATTGTTTTTCTCGGTACGCCGCATCTCGGCGCGCCACTCGAACGTGGTGGCAACTGGATCGATATGCTGCTTGGTGCAACGCCGTATGCCTCGCCGTTCGCAAAGCTCGGCAAGGTGCGCAGCGCGGGCATCACCGACTTGCGTCACGGAAGCGTCCTAGATGAGGATTGGCAGGCGCAAGATCGCTTTGAGCCGTCGCTTGACGCGATCACAACGTTGCCACTCCCCGCCAGCGTTCGCTGCTATACGATTGCCGCCACGATGGACGACGGATTGAAAACGAAATCGGTTAAAGCCACCAGCAAACGCCTGCTCGGCGACGGTCTGGTGCCGGTGAATAGTGCGCTAGCCATCGCGAACGGCAAACACGAAGACCCAAAGCGAAACCTGAAATTTCCGCCCGAGCATCAATGCGTCGTGCACGGCGTAAATCACATGCAGTTATTAAAAGCGGCGCAGGTTTATCCCGCGCTCAAGGCGTTCGTCGCCGCTTGAAACACGTCGCAGCAGCGCGATAAGCGTATGCTGTATCAATCCTAAAAATCTGGAGTGCTCTATGACCATCTGTCCCGTTGCTATTGCCGTTGGCTGCAAAAAATGTCCCATATTCAAAGTTTGCCCCGTTAAAGGCCTGATTGGCGACTACAAGCCAGCAGCCGCGGCTGAGGCCGCTGACGCGCCAAAGACAGCTACGAAATCGATCTATCGCAAGCCGGCGAAATCAGCCGCCAAGACCGCTGCCAAATCCACCGCCAAGTCGACCAGCAAAACTTCCGCCAAGACCGCGTCGCAAAAGAAGAAGTAGTCTCAAGCAGCCAATCGCAAACCCACTAAAAGTTTCGTGCGATTGGCGCGCGTTTTACGTAGCATAGGCATCTGTCATTTGGAGATACCCATGCTACGTGCGCCTCTTTTTACTTCCCGTTTGCTGACCGTCGTTGCAGCTGCCGCAGCATTGGGCGGGCTTGCGACCACCCCAGCCTTTGCCGCGAAAACGACGGAGTGCACAGCGCTCAAACTCTGTTTCTGCGTCAACGATGATTTCAAGCCATTGATCGCGGAAAAGGTCAAATTTTTCCGCGCAGCGATTGCCGAGCAACGCGCTAAGGGCAAAGCCATTGGTTACGTCAGCGTGCCATTGTCAACGCTGGGAGGTGGCTATTTCGATGTCAACGCTGAAGTCTCGCTCGGTGCAAAAAAACGCGTCGAAGCACGCTTCGGCGAAGGCAACGTGTGGGCGCTCAATCCTGGTTCGACCGATTCTGAACTGAAGGTCGGCACCGCCTACGGCACAAACGACGACTACATGCATATGTGGACGCAAATTCTGGAAGGCCCTTCCGGCATGGGCGAGGATTTTGACTTCGTGTACTTCGTCGGACCCTCAGATTTCGCCGCCCTCTTCGGCCTCGACGGCAAGGGCGACATGGACAAAATTGCCAGCTACTTTGATAAACGGTTGGAAACGGACGCAAGCCTCAAGCGCGAAATCGCCCGTGGCCGCGTGACCAAAAACGCGTTCCGCAACTACTACGCCTTGAAGGCGTCCGTTGCGTTTAGCAATGGCGCGCACGACGAATGGAACATTTTCCGTCTGCTCAACGAGCGCCGCCGCAGCAACACAAAATTCGGTGTGGCCAACCAGATCGGCGTGATGTTTGATGGCAAGCCTGTGTCGCCAGTTGAATCGGAGCTCTCGATTGCGCCCGGCGTTAGCGGCGCGTGCAAACTCTAAACATTCCAAGTTTCGACGGACCGTTACGCCATTTCACGAATCATCAGCTTTTTGGTGAAACGACGCTTTATTAGGGGCTAGCGCTAGCTTTATTACAAAGTCGACAATCGCATAAACGCGTTGTTAGCCCTTATGCAAAGGTGCTTTCACAACAATGTTGTTAGCAAAAATAACATCCTAGCTGACGAATTGTCACGATTGCACAGTCAACCGCGGTGTACTGACCACGAGATAAATACCGAACAAAGATACCGCCATCCCGGCGATCACATTCCAGCCCAGGTTCTCGCCAAACATCAGCCACGCCATCACGGCCGTCAGTCCGGGCACCAGATACATCGCGCTGGTCAGGCGCGTCACGCTGCCATGCCGCAGCAGATAAAACATGATTGAAATGCCGATGCCCGAGAGCACAAACACGCTCCAAAGCATCGCAATAATCACCGAGCTCGTCCAGCGAATATTGAACGATTCAAACCACCATGCAAAGGGCAGCGTCGCTACAATCGCAGCGGCAAACTGAATCACCTGCCCGCTGCGCAAATCAAAGCTCGGCACATAGCGTTTTTGATAGAGCACGCCGATCGTGCTGCCGAGCAACGCCGCGACACAAATCACCACGGGAATGCCGAGCGCCCCGGACGTTGCAAAGAGCTTGGCCGCCAACACTAACAACACGCCGAAAAAGCCAATCGCAACGCCCAACACCTGCCGCCGCGTCACCCGTTCGCCCGTCCAGGAGCTCAAACACACGGTCAACACCGGCTGCAAATTCACGATCAGCGCCGCAACGCCCGCCGACAACCCCATGCGGATCGCCACCCAAACGCCGCCCAGATACAGCGCCTGAATCAAGACCCCCGCCACCGCGATGTGAACGGCATCGCGTCGACTCGGCCACTTCGCCCTGCCGACGAGCGCCAGCACCAGCATCAATGCGCAAACCGCCGCATAGCGAAGGACAAGAAAGCTAAGCGGCTCCGCGCCCGTAGCGGCAAGTTTTGCCACCACATAACCGGAAGCCCAAACAACGATAAACGCGGGCACTGCCAAGCGCGCAGCAACAGAAGATTCAGCCATGACGGCATGCTAGCGGGTCGCGCGACCACGCAAATCGCCCAGCGAAGACGCTACCGGTTTTGAAGGTACAACATGTTTCCGGCAAGCGGCCTCGACACTTCTAGCTGAAGCATTCCACGCGAGGTCGAGATTGATGTCGCCAGAAGCAAAGGATCAACTCAGTTGCAGACGTGGCTGACTGTCGCGATACCGGTGGATGCGGAATGTACGATTTCACTAGCCGTTGCCGTCCACGACGCCAGCAACCAAATCGCAACGATCAAAACGGCCACTAACGCGGCCAGCGCGTCCGACCGGTTCAACATGGCGCGGCGCGTCGCCTCGACTGGTTGAGATTCAAGAACTTTGATGACTTCACCGCTTTGCTGCATGGACAACTCCGTTAGCGCAAATCCCCCGGTGACCTTTGCTGTGCGCAGCTGGTTGTGCGCATCACTATAAAGTATATGACATCGTCATCAAAAAGGCAACTGTTGCGCTATGTGCGAGCGAACGCGATGGCGGACTGCGTGGTCGGGTCGAACAGCACCGCTGCACTCGTATCCACCACCAGTTCAACTTCGTCGCGACCGGCAACGGCGGTGGGATGCAGGCGCGCAATGCAGCGCGAACCACCCAGCGTGATGAAAATCAGGGTGTCGGCTCCGGTGGGTTCGGCGAGATCCACGGGAACGGTGAGATTGGCGGTTGCGCCTTTACTGCGCCCCGTGTCGGTCAAATGCTCGGGGCGCAAACCTAGCAACACCGATGCGCCGGTTGACGTCAATACATCGAGTGTCGACGTGTCAAAGCCGTTCAGTGGCAATTGCACGCGCTTCGCTGCGGTCGGGCCAATGCTGATTTCGGCGCATAAATTGCCATCGTTAATCGAGAGCGTCGCGGGAATCAAATTCATGGGCGGCGAGCCCATGAACCCCGCAACGAAGGTGTTCACAGGTCGCGTGTAAATCTCGTCGGGCGTACCGAACTGTTGCACGACGCCGTCTTTCATCACCGCGATTTTGTCGCCTAACGTCATCGCCTCAATCTGGTCATGCGTGACGTAAACGGTCGTGATGCCAAGCCGTTTGTGTAGCAGTTTGATTTCGCTGCGCATCTCAACGCGCAATTTGGCATCGAGATTCGACAGCGGTTCATCGAAGAGAAAAATTTGCGGCTCACGCGCGAGCGCACGTCCCATCGCCACGCGCTGACGCTGTCCGCCTGAGAGCTGCGCGGGTTTGCGATCCAGCAAAGGCTCGATCTGCAACAGCTTCGCGACGCGGGCAATCGTTGCTTCCTGCTCGGCTTTTGGCACTTTGCGCAGCGACAAACCGAAAGCGATATTCTGGCGAACACTCATCGACGGGTACAGCGCATAGCTCTGAAACACCATTGCGATATCGCGATCTTTGGGCGGCAAATCGTTCACGCATTTGCCGCCGATGCTGATCTCGCCTTCGGTCACGGTTTCGAGGCCTGCGATCATGTTTAGCAGCGTGCTCTTGCCGCAGCCAGAACCGCCGACCAAAATCAAAAACTCACCGTCGGCGATGTCGAGATTGATGCCCTTCAAAACCTCAACGCCGTTCGGATACACCTTGCGGATATTGTGAATGCCGAGACTTGCCATGAGCGCGCTACCTAACCTTTGACTGCGCCGGCCGTGAGGCCGCGCACGAAATATTTGCCAGCAACAATGTAGACCAG
>JBBRGY010000033.1:0-13242 GCA_038223495.1 Burkholderiales bacterium
GGGGCAGCGCGGTGACGCTTCCCACCGGGGCCACGATCCCGGCGAGCGGCAGCTGTCAGGTCACGGTCAACGTCACGTCGGCGACCGTCGGAAACTACGTCAACACCATTCCGGCAGGCGCTCTGGTCACCAGCAACGGCAACAACCCCGGCCCAGCGATTGCCACGCTGAACGTGCTCGGTGCCAACGGTGTGGCTATTGGCAAGTCGTTCAACCCGACCATCATCAATCCAAACGGCATTTCCACACTGACGATTGTTCTGAACAATCCGAATGCCACCTTGGCAACGCTCACCGCGCCATTGGTCGACACCTTGCCGGTAAGCGTCTCGGTCGCCAATCCAGCCAGCGCATCCACGACTTGTGGTGGTGGCGTCCTCCCGGTAGCGCAAGCAGGAACTCGATTGATCACGCTTCCTACCGGTGCGACGATCCCTGCGAGCGGTAGCTGTCAGGTGACTGTTCTGGTCACGGCCGCGACCCCAGGAACTTATCTCAACACGATCCCGGCTGGCGCGCTCGTCACCACTAACGGCGCTAACCCTGGTCCCGCGATCGCCACGTTAACGGTGCTCGCCGTATCGGGGGTATCGGTGCCGACGATGTCAACGTGGGCGTTGCTAGCAAGCATCATGATGCTGATGATTGCCGCAGCGGTCGCATTTCGCCGACGCGGCGAACGCTGATCTGCGATGGCGGTCAATTTGCCGTACAGCTTTCCGCTGAAAGCCAATTTCGACGAGGGCTAATTAGCCATTTATCCGATTATCGAGATTACTCGAATATTGGCTTTAGCCCCAGTAGAAAGGCTGTTTAGTGCAAAAGCTGTTAGTTGGACGGAATACTGATGCGTGAGTAATAACGCCTCAGTGCGGACGAAAAAACCGTTTCGATAACCGTCTAGAGGTTCGTCGTATGAGCCATTGCCTGAGCGTGGCGCAGAAGCTGAACAGGTTGAGCATACGATTTCGAAATCGGGGTGCTAACTAGACGTTGTTTTGTCTTCGAACAGCGACATAAATCAGCATATTGTCAATTGATGATGCTTCGTGCCTTGAAAAACTGCATTCGCCCTTAAAATCGTATGGAAGTGTGGCTGCGATGCTCCGTCTGTTACGGAAATATGTGGTTACAGGAGTTGTCTGCTTGAATAACATGCTCAAAAATATCGGTATCTGGGTCGTCATCGGCCTGGTTGTGCTTACGGTCGTTCAGCAGTTCGACAAATCGAGCCGCAAAAGTGATGCGGTCGCGTATTCGACGTTTATCGAAGAGGTTCGCGGCGGCAAGGTGAATGAGGTCGGCATCGAAGGCCGAAACGTCGAATACCGCACCGCCGATGGCAAAAAAGCGACTTACATCCCCGGTGGCTACGACAAAGATCTGATCAACGATCTGCTCAAAAACAACGTTAAATTCTCTGGCAAACCAGAAGAGCAACAGTCGTTTTTGAGTTCTGTCCTGTTCTCTTTCGGTCCGATTTTGCTCTTGATCGGCGCATGGGTTTTTATGATGCGCCAAATGCAGGGCGGCGGCAAAGGCGGTGCCTTCAGCTTCGGCAAGAGCCGCGCCAAGATGGTTGATGAGACGAACAATACGATTACTTTTGCCGATGTCGCAGGCTGCGATGAGGCGAAAGAAGAGGTCTCCGAGATTGTTGACTTTCTGAAAGATCCGAGCAAGTTTCAAAAGCTGGGTGGACGTATTCCGCGCGGCGTGTTGCTAGTCGGCTCGCCGGGTACTGGCAAGACGCTGCTTGCCAAGGCGATTGCTGGGGAAGCCAAAGTGCCCTTCTTCGCAATCTCCGGTTCGGACTTTGTTGAGATGTTTGTGGGCGTGGGCGCTGCACGCGTTCGCGACATGTTTGAACAAGCCAAAAAAAGCGCACCTTGCATCATCTTCATTGACGAGATCGATGCGGTCGGTCGTCAACGTGGCGCGGGCCTCGGTGGCGGAAATGATGAGCGCGAACAAACGTTGAACCAGATGCTCGTCGAGATGGACGGCTTCGAAGGCTCACAAGGCGTGATCGTAGTCGCCGCGACTAACCGCCCTGACGTGCTTGATCCTGCGCTGCTCCGTCCCGGTCGCTTTGACCGTCAGGTGGTTGTTCCGCTGCCGGACATTCGTGGTCGCGAACAGATTCTGCAAGTGCATATGCGCAAAGTGCCGATTGCTGCCGACGTGAATGCGCATGTCATCGCTCGCGGTTGCCCCGGCTTGTCGGGGGCTGACATTGCCAATCTGGTGAATGAGGCCGCTCTGTTCGCTGCGCGGAGTAACAAGCGTCTGGTCGATATGGATGACTTTGAGCGCGCCAAAGACAAGATTTACATGGGCGCCGAGCGCAAATCGATGGTGCTCTCTGATGAGGAAAAGCGCGCCACTGCGTATCACGAATCCGGCCACGCCATCATCGCGACCATCATGCCGAAAGCCGATCCGGTGCACAAGGTCACAATCATCCCGCGGGGTCGTGCTTTGGGCGTCACTTGGCAGCTCCCTGCGCGAGATCGTATCTCGATGTATAAAGATCAGATGTTGACCGAGATTTCGGTGTTGTTTGGTGGACGTATTGCAGAGGATTTGTTCGTCAAGAACATCTCTACGGGCGCGTCAAATGATTTTGAACGAGCAACAAAAATTGCCCGCGACATGGTGACCCGTTACGGCATGAGCGATCTGCTGGGCCCAATGGTTTACGCCGAAAATGAAGGCGAAGTGTTCCTCGGTCGGAGCGTCACACAGACGCAAAACGTGTCGAACGAAACACTGCAAAAAGTTGACCTGGAAATTCGCCGCATCATCGACGAGCAGTACGCGGTGTCGACCAAAATCCTGCAAGACTATGCACCGCAGGTGGAGGCGATGACCGCCGCTCTGATGGAATACGAAACCATCGACGCCGATCAAATCGCCGACATCATGGCAGGACGGCCTGTACGTGCGATTATGTCGTACAACACGCCCACGGGTAAAGGCGACGATTCGTCTGCGGGAACCGCTGTGCCGGTATCGGCTGAGGGTGGCGAGGGCAAGGTTGATGCAACAACGCCTGCGGCAGTTTCTCCAAAAGCTGCGCCCGAGTCACTCTAGCCTGAAGCTCCTTCAGCTCGATGCTGAAGTTGGTCTTTTGGCCTCGCCACATACGGACTAGGCGATGCGCAGGCACAAGCGGTTAGTGAAAACGCATCAAAACCGACGCAAGTGTGCGTCGGTTTTTGGTTCTTTGCTGTGCGCTTTTTCGCTATCCACCGGCGTTTCGGCCGAAAGCATTGCTGACGCAGGCGATTTGACTGATTTCATCGTCAATATTGCGCGTTACACGTCTTGGCCTGGTAATTTGGCGAGCAAAGGGCTGACCGTCTGCTTCGCGCATGGCGGGGCGTTGAATGCTCCCGCCGCGTCGGCTACGGCTGCGGTTTTGGGGGATCCTCCTCGCGAGGTGCGACGCCTCCCCATAACGTGGCGACAAATTACGACAGCAGCGCAAGTGCCAGGTTGCAACATTGTCTGGCTGCATGCAGACGTCCGACCAGCACCGCGCGAGTGGCTTTCGGCATTGCACGACAAGCCCATTTTAACGCTCAGCAACTACGCGGATTTCACTGCTGACGGCGGCATCATCGGTGCTTATCGGGTCGAAGGGGAATGGCGTTTTGAAGTCAGTCTGGAAGCATTACAGCGCTCGCAGCTGAGCATTTCTGCCGTAGCGTTGCGCCTGAGTCAAAGGCCTCGCTCTACGGCACTCGTGGGAGCGCATCGGTGAACGATCGTTTGCGATCCTTTCTTTCTAACTATTCGCTGGCACGCCGCGCGACGTTGGCGACGGTGCTTACTCTAGTGGCTATGCTCCTGGTCGCCGGTGTTGCGCTCGCCTCGCTGTTTTTAAAGGGACGGATTGACGAGACTCGTGTCGCTGCGCTCACCCAGGCCAACGTTGCGTCAAGCACAATATCGGCCGCAATGCGTTTCGGCGGGTACGAAGTGATTGCCGAAGCGCTTCGCGTGTTTGATACCGGGGCTGGGCATGATTCGGCTGCGGTGTATGACCGTACGGGACGTCTACGCATGGAGATGGTGGCTCCGGGAGAGGCCACCTTTCCACCGGAAATCACCGCGCTGAAAACGTGGGGTGAGGGGCCGGCCGAGGCGAAGCCTGTGCAATACGTGCTGCGAGATGACCAGAACCGCGACGGCAAAGAGGCACTGGGCACGTTGGTGGTCAATCCGAACCAGCGATCATTGCGTGATGGTGTGTTCAGTGCACTAGTGATCTTGGGCGTGATTCTGGTCGTAACGGCGCTGGCGGGCTGGATGGTGGCGCGGGCGCTGAGTCGCGCTCTGTTGAGGCCTATCGAAGAGCTTTCAGAGTGGGCCGAAGACGTAACTGCTTCGAAAAACCTACTCGCTCGCGCACCACGGGGTGGCGGACGCGAGGTAAATCGCCTGACCTCTAGTTTTGAAGCGTTGATTGGTCAAGTAGCTGAACAAAATCGCCAACTAAAGCGCAAACAATACGAGCTGAAGGCATCCAACGACAACCTGAAAACCATGGCTTTTTCTGACGCGCTCACTGGATTGCCCAACCGCGCGATGCTTGAGTCCACGTTGAAAACTATGCTTGCAAAGGCTAATAGTTCAGGGAAGCCGCTCGCGGTACTGTTTATTGATCTGGACGAACTCAAAGGGATCAATGATGCGCATGGTCACTCGCAAGGCGATGCGGCATTAATGGCGACAGCCGCACGGGTTCGCCGAGCACTGCGCAGCTCGGACTTCCTGGCGCGTCTGGCGGGCGACGAATTTGTTGTGGCGACAACAAATCTGGCCAGTGTTGCCGATGCAGTGAAGCTGGGCGAACGTCTGTCTGTCTGGCTTGGCATCTCATTACCTGAGGACGAATGGCCACACGCAGTGCGGGCGAGTATCGGCGTGGCTGTGTTCCCCGATCACGGCGACGATGTCGCAAAACTTATGCAGGCTGCTGACTGGGCAATGTTCAACGCGAAAGCGCTGTCTCGGGACGAATCAATTCGTGTTGCTGCGGCGGTTCCAGCAGCGATGCGTGCGTCTGTGCTCAATTCTCCAGTTTCGAACGTTATCGCAATGCCCATTCAAGGGCGCAAAGGGCCCGGCGGAAAATTATGAAAATACACACCGTTTCGTTTGTGCATCAAACCATGAGCGCCATAGTTGTCGCGTTTGCTGTCGCTGTACTGGGCGGGTGCGCCAGCGCACCACCCCCCGCACCGCCGCCACCGGCAGTGCAGCCGTTGCTTTTGAGCAAGCTCATTGATTTGGGTTTCGAGAAGACCGATGAAGGCTATGTACTGAATTTGCCCGGCCCTTTGTTGTTCGAAACCGGCAGTGACGTGCTCAGCGAAAACGCCAAAGTCGTCATCGCCAAGTTGGCCAATGATCTTCATAATCTTGAGGTCAAGAAGCTGCGTTTGTTTGGTCACACCGACAATGTTGGTTCCGCTGATTTCAACCGGACACTGTCGACGAAGCGCGCTGAATCAGTCGCGCAAGCGGTTAGTCAACACGGTTTTTCTCAAGAAAATCTGGAACGACGTGGTTTTGGTTTTGACCGCCCACTGGCAGGCAACGATACGCCCGAAGGCCGCGCCAAGAATCGTCGCGTGGCGGTGATTGTTCCGTTCGAATAGTGTCGTAGCCAGGCAGCTACTTTGGCGGCGCGTTGGTAGCCGCGTACGTTGCAAGAAACGATTTGAGGCCGTCTCGCTCGAAAATTTCAGGGCTCCATTCCTGCTGATCTAACGACTCTGGTTTCAGGGTAAGGTACGCGTCGGCGGCGATCGTCTCGCCCGCCACGGTGACCGCTATCGATACGCGTGCATAGTCGCTGGCTTCAAAGTGATCCAGCCGCGCAATATCCTCTGCTGAAACGCTGAAGTACACGCGCCCGGTTAGCGCGCTCGCATTTGCACTGATGATTAGCGCCGGATAGTGCTCGTTGCGAATCCGAAGGCGCTGGAAACCATGGACAGTGGCCTCGTTGCTGCGGTATTGGCCTTTAACTACACGATCCCACACCACCGGAAACATGAGCGAACCGTAAGTGAAAACGTTTCGCGTTTCAGCCATGATTTACCTCCGAAATGATTTTCTGTGCTGCGCGCTCACCTGAAATTACTGCGGCTTCGAGTGTCGCGGGGAGCTCCGGCACGCACCAATCTCCAGCGAAAAATAGCCGTCCGATCTGTTTAGGAATGTCAATGAGGATTTGACATTGACTAGGGGTACAAGAATATGTGGCGCGCTTTTCTGTGATGACGAACTGCCACGCTGGAGTCGGCAGCGGGTAGCTTCGCCTGAGCTGGGAAAGCGTCTCGCTAATCAAGCACGATTCATTACCTGCTCGGTGGTCCACGCTGATCACAACGCTGGCCCGCCAATGACCGTTTGCGAGGGAATGCCAGAACACCCACTGCCCTGGCGATCCATCGAGCATATGCATCGGCACTTGATGTGTGCGTCCAAGATCACGGTGTGAAAAATCAAAATGCAGCGTTGTGATGGGCTCGTAGGTGAGCGTTCGCGACCGTTCGACCACCTCAGAAGCAGCTGGGACTTCCGAAAGCAGCCGCGGCAGATGTTGAGGGCCAGACGCGATGATGAGGAAGTCGAATACGTGTGTTGAATCATCGCGCAACCTCACGGTAGTGCCCGACGTTGTACTCGTGACCGAAGTGACGTAGGTGCTCTGCAAGACGTCGCCCCCCAGTGAACGCACTGCATCCAGCGCTGGTTCAGGCAACAAGGCTGTCAAGTTGACACGTGGAATGATGAGGTCGCTGCCGCGCGCATCGCCAGTGAATGAGCGTTTCAATACTTCAACAAAGACGTTGGCACTCGCTACGCTTGCTGGCGTATTGAGGGCGGCAATACAGAGAGGTTCCCACAGCAATCGGCGTACGCGTACAGGTTGTTTCCTGAGCAACTGCGAAACAGTAGCAGTGGCACTAATCGACCCGCCACGCAGGTGTCGTGCGGCCCACAAGGCGGCTGCAAATTTTTCAGTAAAACTGAGACCTTTGGCACCAACGATTGCTGCCAGTAAATGGATTGGGGCTGGCAACTTCGGTGCGGTAAGCGAAAGTGCCAACAGTGTATTTGGCGCCGATTGCAGCATGAGCGGCAAACGAATGTAAGGTGTCGCGTCCGGTCCGTGAAGACTGTCAATCATCGCCAGCGAACGTGCATATGCGCCGAGCAACAAGTGCTGCCCATTGTCAAACATATGACCTGATTTTTCGACTACGCGCGCACGTCCGCCAGCAATACTATTCGCCTCAAAAACGGTAACGTGGATACCTGCACGCGCAAGCATCAGCGCGGCGGTCGCGCCAGCCCATCCAGCGCCAATAACGGCAACGTGCGTCATGCGAATGTCGCGGTTTTCCAGGCCAGCCAAAGTTTACGGATCGGGGTCAGCGCGACGCGATGCTCCATCACGCGGAAACCGTCGCGCTTTATCTCGTCAAGTAATGCCCGATAGATTGCGCCCATCGCCAGCCCGGGCCTTTGCGCGATCCGATCCTCGCGCGGCAGCGCTGCATTGGCGCGATCAAAGCTGGCGATGGCGCGGTCATGCTGGAACCGCATCATGCCGACGAAATCGCCCTCTGCCCGTCCTTGCAATAGTGAACTACCGGACACACCAAATTGCGCCAATTCGCTTTGCGGTAAATAAATTCGACCGCGACGCGCATCCTCGCCGACGTCGCGAATAATGTTGGTCAGTTGAAGCGCCTCCCCGAGCGCGCGTGCGTACGTCAGTGTCGCTGGATTATCTTGGGTCTTCATCCCGAAAATTCGAGCGCTCACTTCGCCGACCACGCCTGCCGCCTGATAGCAGTAGCGGCCCAGTTCTTCAAAGTTCAAGTAGCGGTTTTTCTCGAGATCCTGCTGCATGCCGTCGATCACGGTGTGAAAGGCGGCCTGCGGCAAGTGCATTGCTGCGATATGTGGCACCAGTGCCTGTGTCACAGGGTGCTGCGCGCCGCCACCATACATAGCGTCGGTTTCGCGCCGCCAGTAGGCGAGTTTGGCGCGTGCGACATCCGGGTCAGTCGCGGCGTCCACGACATCGTCGACCTCACGGCAAAATGCATAAAACGCCGTAATTGCGCGCCGCCTATCGTCAGGAAGAAATCGGAACGCATAATAAAAGCTGGAGCCGGATTTGGCGGCTTTTTCCTGGCAGTATTGGTCGGGGGTCATGATGCGCGCTGCCTGAAAGCCCGAAACCACACTCGGACCGCGTGGCAAAGTACGGGAAAGCTATCGTACCAGCCGAGCGTCGGGCGTTGCCTCACGTCCCAGTCGTTGGCTGCAATTTTGTCGAGGATTCGAAGGCCGCCAGCGATGGTGAAAGCAATTTCAAGCCGGAAGCGTCCCGACAGGCTTTTCAGTAATGGCATGCCGGACAGCAGCAATGCGCGTGCGCGTTCACACTGGTCGCGCATCAACGCCTTGTGCAGTGGATGTGTGGGAAACCCATCGCTCGACACTTCGTGCTTCGCAAACTCTACACGGGGCACATAAATACGGCCGCGTGACGCGTCGATCGCTGCATCTTGCCAGAAATTGATGAGTTGTAAGGCAGTGCAGATATTGTCGCTGGCACTGAGTGACGGTGCGTCGTTGACACCGACCAGCGCCAACATCAGTCGCCCGACAGGATTGGCGGAACGTCTGCAGTAATCGAGAAGTTGCTCATACGACTCATAGGATTGAACTGTCAGATCCTGCCTGAACGCATCGAGCAAATCTCGGAATGGCTGGGCGGTTATCGCAGTAAATCCAGCTTCACGGATTATTGCCAGTCCCCGCACAGTCGAGGCCGCGGCCGTTCCGTCATTGAACAAGGCGCGTACATCCTCGTCCAATGCGGCAAGTGTGGCTAGCCGTTCAGCAGCCGTCGCATTGCCCTCATCGGCAACATCGTCAGCGTGTCGGGCGAAGCGATAAATGGCGACAACAAAGGGCCGTATGGCTCTTGGTACCAGCACAGAGGCGACCGGAAAATTCTCGTAATGCTCGTCAACGGTCACGTGTAGGCCAAAGAAGTGAGGGAAGCGATAGCTATAATAATGGG
This sequence comes from Burkholderiales bacterium, assembly GCA_038223495.1. Lineage (GTDB taxonomy): Bacteria > Pseudomonadota > Gammaproteobacteria > Burkholderiales > Casimicrobiaceae > Casimicrobium. The sequence goes on from JBBRGY010000033.1 coordinate 9,128, forward strand.
CTAAGCGAATGTGGCGGAATTGGTAGACGCACTGGATTTAGGTTCCAGCGCCGAAAGGTGTGTGGGTTCGAGTCCCTCCATTCGCACCAAATTTAATGATTGCGGACTGTCCGGCGGTGCTTTTCTTGCGCCGTCTTTTTTTGCGCTTTGCGCATCAGGATAAGCCGTCTGGCGACAACTTTGAGTGAATGCGGGCGTGAGCGCGTGTTCGGATGGAAATAAAAATATGTCCACACAGATTGAGCAACTGAGCACGCTAGAGCGCCGCTTTACGATGACGATTCCGGTCGCGCAGATCGAATCCGAAACCGAAACCCGCATCAAGCGCCTCGCCCGTACCGTCAAAATGTCTGGCTTCCGCCCTGGCAAAGTGCCGGTCAAAATGGTGGCGTCGACGTATGGCCCGCAGGTGCGCTCTGAAGTGTTTTCGGACGCTGTGAACAAAAGCTTTGGCGCTGTCGTTGATGAAAATCAGTTACGCGTTGCGGGTTATCCTCGCATCGAACCTAAAGCCGACTCCGAAAACGTCAACGATTATCAATTTGTCGCCACGTTTGAAGTCTTTCCAGATGTGACCTTTGCTGACTTCACAGCACTCGAAATTGAGCGACCGGTCGTCGAAGTCACTGACGAAGATGTTGCACGAACGCTGGAAACGCTGCGTAAGCAACGCGTGCGCTACGAAACTAAAGACGAAGCGAGCGAAGACGGTGATCGTCTTATCGTCGATTTCAGTGGCGAAATTGATGGCTTCGCTTTCGACGGTGGATCGGCCAAAGATTTCACGATGATTCTTGGTGAGCGCCGGATGCTGCCTGAGTTTGAAACGGCAGCGCAGGGCCTGAAAAAGGGCGAAAGCAAAACCTTCACACTGGCATTTCCAGCGGACTATTTTGGTAAGGACGTTGCTGGAAAAACCGCTACTTTTGCGTTGAACGCGAAAGAAGTCGCGCGCCCGATTCTGCCCCCGATTGATACCGAATTCGCGAAAGCGTTCGGCATTGCCGATGGCAATATCGATGGACTGAAGAAAGAAGTGCGCGGCAATCTCGAGCTCGAGCGTAAGCGTCGCGTTTTCCAGAAACTTCGCGATCAGGTGTTCGCTGGTTTGCGTTCGCATTCAACACTTGAGGTGCCGAAGGCGCTTATAGCTGCCGAAGCAGAGCGCATGGCTACGGCTGCGACAGAGGACTACAAATCGCGTGGCGGTAAGGCTGATGAAGCGATGTCGCCGTCCACTTTTGAGCCTGCAGCTGCCGAGCGTGTTGCCATGGGCTTGATCGTTGGTGAACTGGTTCGGAGCAACAATCTGCAAGCATCGCCACAGCAAGTACGCGCTTTGCTCGACGAGCAGGCACAAAGCTACGAGAAGCCAGAGCAGGTGGTGGCCTGGTACTACCAGGATCAACGCCGTCTGTCTGAGTTTGAAGCGATAGCTTTGGAACAAAACGTGGTTAATCACGTGCTCGCGGTCGCGAAGACCAGCGATAAGGCGCTTCCATTTGCCGATCTGATTGGTCAACAGCCCTCGTAGCACTTGGCTCGCGACAATCTCGCGAGCTTTCCTGGCGACTATCCACTGCGCCTCTTGAAATTGATCGGGGCAGCACAACCGTTGTGCAGTGGGCGAGCTTGACGACATCTGGCTCGTCTGGCCATGGGTAATCGTGGCTTACAAGACGTAACATGTGAATGAATCGTGGCTCTTCCATCGGGCCACGGGCACGCACCAGAAAAAGGACTCATCATGACGAATTGGAATCCCCCTAGCGCAATCGTTGGCGGGTTTGGCGAAACTTTCGGCACCGGTACACCGCAAGGTTTGGGGCTCGTGCCAATGGTTATTGAGCAGAGTGGGCGTGGCGAGCGTGCCTTTGATATCTATTCACGTTTGCTGAAAGAGCGCGTAATTTTTCTGGTCGGTCCCGTGACCGACGAAACTGCAAATCTTATCGTTGCACAACTGTTGTTTCTTGAATCGGAAAATCCGGACAAAGACATCAGCTTCTACATCAATTCGCCGGGTGGATCTGTCTCGGCTGGCATGGCGATTTTTGACACGATGCGATTTATTAAGCCCGACGTCAGCACGCTATGCGTTGGCATGGCCGCGTCAATGGGGGCGTTCTTGCTCGCTGCAGGCGCTAAAGGCAAGCGCTTTGCGCTGCCAAATTCGACTGTGATGATTCACCAGCCGTCTGGCGGCTTTTCCGGCCAGGTGTCTGACATTGAGCGCCACGCAAATTACATTGTGCGGTTGAAAAAACGTTACAACCAACATATGGCCGACTTCACCGGCCGTTCGATGGAAGAGGTCGACAAAGCATCGGACCGTGACAATTTCCTCACTGCTGAAGAGGCCGTGGAATTCGGTATGGTGGATCGCGTCTTGGCTTCTTCGCGCGCTGAAACGACCTGATCGTTCACTTGTGGGCGGTTGCAGGCATTGCCCTCGTCCGCTTTACTCCCGCCTCGCGCGGTTCACTCAACTCGTTTTCCCCGCACAAAGCGCTACACTGGCATGAACGCGTGCCAGTCGCGCTGATTAATCTCCTCCTATGGCCGAGAAGTCTACGAGCGACAAGCTCCTTTATTGTTCGTTTTGCGGCAAAAGCCAGCACGAAGTGCGCAAGCTGATTGCTGGCCCGTCGGTGTTCATCTGTGATGAGTGCATTGACCTGTGCAACGACATCATCAAGGAAGAAGTCCAGGCTGAAACGGTTGAGCGCGTCGGCACCAAGCGATTGCCGACGCCGCACGAAATCCGCGAAAAACTTGATCAATACGTGATTGGTCAAGAACATGCAAAAAAAATTCTTTCAGTGGCGGTGTACAACCACTTCAAGCGCATCGACGCAAATCTCAAAGACAACGACGTTGAATTAGCAAAGAGCAACATTCTCCTGGTCGGTCCGACCGGATCGGGCAAAACGCTTCTCGCACAGACACTAGCGCGTTTGCTGGATGTGCCATTCGTAATCGCTGATGCAACGACGTTGACTGAGGCGGGTTATGTCGGCGAAGATGTCGAAAACATCATTCAAAAGCTTTTGCAGACGTGCGAATATGACGTTGAGCGTGCGCAACGTGGCATCGTCTACATAGACGAAATCGACAAGATTTCGCGCAAAGGCGAAAATCCGTCGATCACACGGGACGTCTCGGGTGAAGGCGTGCAACAGGCTTTACTCAAGCTAATTGAAGGCACTAACGCTTCGGTGCCGCCACAGGGCGGGCGCAAGCACCCAAATCAGGAGTTCGTGACGGTTAACACGGCGAATATCTTGTTCATCGTGGGTGGAGCATTTGAAGGCTTGGATCGTGTAATTCGGCAACGCTCTGCGAAAACCGGGATCGGTTTCGGTGCCGAGGTCGTCTCCCCGGACGACCGTAGTTCCATCAGCGCTTTGTTGCGTGAAACGGAGCCCGATGATTTGATTAGATTTGGCCTAATCCCCGAATTAGTCGGCCGATTGCCTGTACTCGCAACGCTCGACGAGCTGAATGAAGCGGCCTTGATCGATATTCTTGTGCGTCCGAAAAACGCGCTCATGAAGCAGTATCAAAAGATGTTCCGGCTTGAAAATGTGGAGTTAGAAGTACGTGATAACGCGTTGGCCGCCATCGCCAAGCGCGCCATAAAACGGCGTACGGGCGCACGCGGATTGCGATCTATTGTTGAATCCTTGCTACTTGACATCATGTATGACTTACCGTCGCTCAATAACCTCGAACGCGTGGTCATTGACGAAAACACGGTTGAGACCAATTCCCGCCCCTTACTGATTTACAGCGAACCGAGCAAAGCTGCCTGAGTCATCTCAGCCGCAGGTGCAATGTGTGATTCGAACGCATTGCACACGTTGCGCGGTTCGCACGATGATATGAAAGTTTGCCATGTCTGACATTAGCGCTGACGTCCCCAACATCCTGTCCTATCCGCTGTTGCCGCTACGCGACGTCGTCGTGTTTCCGCACATGGTTATCCCGCTGTTTGTGGGACGTCCAAAATCCATCAAGGCGCTTGAGGTGGCGATGGAAAGCGGCAAGCACATTCTTCTGGTCGCGCAGAAGTCTGCCGCAAAGGACGATCCTTCACCAGAAGATTTGTATGA
>JBBRGY010000034.1:0-13210 GCA_038223495.1 Burkholderiales bacterium
CCAACTCCCACCGCGCCCGCCGTCACCGCTGTGCCGGTCATTCCCGTCGCAGCGCGCGCGAGCATCAGCGCGTCGGTCGTTGGTAACACGCGACCGTCGCCGTCAATGTCCATAGTGCAGCTTTTGTAGCCAAACGGACCGCCGTTTAGTCGAGCGACACAAAAGCCGTCAATGACACCGTTGCCGCAGTAACCCACAACGACAATCTTGCCGTCAGGCTGAATCGCCATCGCAGTGGCTATATCGTCCGAGTTACTGACGGGAAATATGAACTTGCCATTGCCAGCAACGCCCGGGCCATCAAAGGTGGTGTCGAAAGTTCCTTCGCTGTTTAGACGGGCCATGCAGAAGTCATAATTCACAGCCGCCGCACAGTAACCTGCCAGCACAATTTTGCCGTCGGGTTGTAGCGCGGCAACCAGACTGTTGTCGCTGCTCACGCCGATGGGCAACATAATTTTTCCATTGCCATTGCCTGTGGGGCCGGCAAAACTACTGTCGAGCGAACCGGTCGCCGCGAGTAGTCGCACCGCACAAAAATCATATCCAGCGCCGTTAATGCAGAAACCGGTCAGCACGATGTTTCCATCCGGTTGCAGCAGTGCTGATGAAGCGTAGTCGCTCGAGTTTCCAACAGGCAGCAAAAATTTTCCATTGCCGCTACCGGATGGGCCAGAAAAACCCGTGTCGAATGAGCCGTCCGCTTTCAGACGTGCCGCGCAAAAGTCTTGATCATTCATTGCGTTTAGGCAATAGCCTGCAAGGACTATCTTGCCGTCACTTTGCACGACCATCGCCGTCGCATAATCATGCTTGAGTCCAATCGGTAGCAAAAATTTTCCATTACCGTTGCCACCAGGGCCGATGAAGCTGGTGTCAAACGTGCCATTAGCGTTTAGCCGAACCGCGCAAAAATCGTAGTCGCTGACGTTGTAGCAACTGCCTGCGAGCAGTATCTTGCCGTCCGGCTGCAATGCCACGACAGCAGCGCTATCCTCGCTGCCGCCAATTGACAAAAGAAATAGCCCGTTCCCCCCACCTCCCGGGCCAATGAAGCTCGAATCGCGTGAACCGTTTGGGTTGAGCCTTGCAATGCAGAAATCGTTGTTAACGCCGTTGTGACATGTTCCGACGAGTACGATCTTGCCATCAGGCTGTATCGCAATGCCGCGAGCGCTGTCGTCGCCCGTCCCCATAGGCAACATGAATTTGCCGGCAGCAAAACCTCCGGGGCCCGTGAAGCTTGCATCGAGCGATCCGTCGGCATTGAGCCGCGCCACGCAGAAGTCATTGTTAGTGGCGTTACTGCATTCTCCCGCTAGTACGATCTTGCCGTCGGACTGCAATGCGGTCGCAAAAGCGCGATCCTTAGTTGCGCCAATCGCCAGGTTGGCTATTTTTCCAGTTCCAGCGGCAAAGGTGAAATCAAAATCGCCGGGTATCGGCAGAGGTATCGCTGTCGCTGCCTTTGAAAGAACCAGAGCCAGCAATGCCATAGAAATTAGCGTAAATCCGGACCGCCAAATTTTGTCTGCGGGCATTGTCACCGTATGCGAAGCCATAGTTAGTTCTCGCTAAAAATAAAGAAGCCGAACAGAAGGAAACGGCAAAGTTAGCCCGTTCGCTTCAGGAAATACGAATGCATGTCCCGAGCGAACGTTAGGGCCACCGACCCTACAAAACCCCTACACAGTTAGCAGCGAGCACGAGCGTGCGTACTCAACAACGCCTTGACTGTGTGCGTGGCCACTTCGCGCAGCAGTCCCGTTGTCGAGTGACCGCTAAACGCCGCCCTGATCGATGGTCAGCATCGCCAATGCAGCCGATTTGCGGCAACGACCGTGTGTGTCGTCACGCCAGTCAAGCATGTGCCCGCGAGTACGCCAGGGAATACATGCGTAGGCACTTTGTAAGGTGGCAGCGATTAACGTTGATCCTGGGTCGCGCCACAAGGGTGCGCTGTTGTTAATACGTCAACCCTTCGAGGAAATTTTCCATGAGCAATTCAGATACCTCAAACCCGCCTGTTGCCGCCATAACTACCGAAGAAATGGTGCCCGCCGCAAAAGCACCCGTCGGAAAGAGCTACGGCAAAGCGTTTTCGTGGGGCGCGATTTGGCTGGCAGGATTGACGCTCGCTTTCACGCTCATCTACCGCAATTTTTCGGCGGAAGGATTCGGACGCTTTTTGGCGATGACCATGATTGCTGCTGGCGTGACCGGTTCGATTGCAAATCGCGGAGGAGTAACGCGAAGCTTTGTAAAAGTCGGTGGAATTTACTTTTTGGTGCTGCTGGCCGTGTGGCTGCTTAGCAGTTTCGGAGGGCGTAGCGTTTAATCCACTACGTGCGCGACAGACAGAAAAATGATCAAGTTCAAAATTGAATGGCTTTATTCCGATTTCAAAGCTGGCGCGACGCCGCAGCCGGAGAATTATCCAGTTCACTTCGCCTTCCTGATTCGTTTTCCGGACATTGAGCCCAGTGACGATCATGTGGCTCATTTTTGCTTCAACGTAATCACACCGGACTTTGCACTAACTCACGGGCTGGATGCGTTGGCCCGTCGTGGGTATGTCACTAAATCGTCCTTCGACTATTACGAAATCGTTCACGAAGTTTCGCAGGCCGTTGCGAACGCGATGGCTTGCGCGATTGATGATCGCTCGCGGCGAAGTGCCATCGCAGCGCTCAACGAGCGCTACATCTACACCGATGCAAATTTTGCCGATGAATTTCGTGCGGACCTGCTTGAGCCCGAGGCGATTGTCGCGCTGATTCATGCAGCGTTCGATGGCGTGACGCGAGGCGACGGCACCACATTGCACGAGGCGATGATGATGGATGACTACGGCAGCATCGAGGCACAAAGAGACGCCCGCAAATTTGATCAGGAGACGCGCTGGCAGGACGTGCCCGGCCACGACATTTGCAACAACCCGTCCTACATGGGATTTCTGGACAGCGCAGGATTTCGCTATTACTTGCCCGCCAGTATGGTGTGGTCGTTAACGCCCGATAATGGTGATGTATGGGGAGTGCCGTTCTTTACTTTTCTGCGTTTGTTCCCATCGATCGCCCCGAGGGATGTGGGTCGGGGGGTAGGTAAAGATTTCAACGTCGCCAGATTCGTTAAGGGGCTATCTTTGTCCTCAGCGCAAGTCAAAGCGATCTATCGCTTTTTATGCTTTATGGCTATTAGCGGAGAATGTGGCGTGAATGAGGGCAAGTATCCGATCATGTGCCAGTGGCGCGAAGCGGCCGCACGATGAAGGGGTGCTGACTACATCAAGCGGCAACCTGTAATCCAGTGCTTACACACGGCTGGTTTGCCTTCCATGCCGCGCTTCGCGTCCTCGGCGTGCGCGTTGCCCTGGCGCGCAGACTCGGTGTACCAGCGCAGCGCTGCGACGCGATCTTCCGCTGTTCCCAGGCCCCACATGTAGAAATTGCCCAGGTGATATTGCGATTCGGCATTGCCGGCGTTGGCCGCAGTCTGACACCACAAAAATGCCTGTTCGCGCTCTGGGCTGCGCACCATTGAGTCCATGCTGCGGCCGTAGGCAATGCAGATTTGCGCGATAGCGACTGGGTTGCCCTGCTCTGCAAATGGGCGCAGCTTCACGCGCGCTGACTCGGGCCGTCGATCCAGCTCTGACATCGCCTCTCGCATTGCGGGATCGGCGGTGCTACATCCCGGTAGCGACAGCGTGGCACACACGGCATATACGGCAGAAATGAAGCGTTTGATCGACATTATTGGGCTCATGTTTGTCTTAATCGTCGTCTTGAATTTTTATCGGGCCATCGAACACGACACGAAAACGTCTTTAGGCCTTGCTGAAAGCAAAACAACCAGGCCTTGGCGAAGTATTGGCGCATCAAACCCTAGCGAGCGGTGATGGATTCGGAGCGCTGCTTGTTCGCGCTCAACCGTGTATTCGCCGTGCGCCGCGAAATGCAGAGAGCGAACGAGATAGCGTCGCTGCTCACCAGCAATTGGCATTTGCCTGCCTGTGAGCGATTCAGCCGTAGCGGCGTCAATCTCGACGAGTGGACGATTTTTCAAAAGCGCTTCGACGCTTGCGAGTTTGTCTGGTTGTACGGGTTCAAAATCAGCGTGCAAGCGAAGACTGCTGATCGATCCAACGGGCGATTGGTTTGAAGGCGTATACCAGGAATCCATCGGACTGACTTCCGCGCATAGTGACATTGCGACGCAGGCAAGAACGGTGGCGACGCAACGGGGCACGCAGTGTTTGATGATCATACTTTCGTCGGTGTTTGCACAGCGCTACCTACAGAACTTCGCGGTGATCGCTTTCGTCATGAGCGCCTTGCCTCCCGCTCGACAGGCTGCCTGACAAGCGCTTTCAAAAGCAGCGGTATCAAACTTCGTATTCAGTCCAGCGATCGCATAGTAGTTGCCACGGCTGGCATTTGACAGGTTCATGCTGAAGTCAAACGGTTTCGAGCAGCGCTCTCGTTGAGCATCAACACACTGTTCGAAAACGGCAATCATCGTTTCGCACTCCTTGCCCGTCGGCAACGTCGCGGCAGGCAGGCGACGCTTCTTCTTCGGCGGCGTGTTGAACGCTACAGGGTCGGCGCTTTCCAGAAGTGTCGTAATGGCGTCTTCTTCGACTTCGAACGCCGGACCGAGCACACGTACAAGACATTGCCATTCGCAGTCCACCCGCTTGATAGAGGCCTCGCCTTTGTGAGTGAGGTAGCGCCAACGATTAGTCGAAAAGAGTTGGCTGCCGTATGGGTTGCATCCCGATCCGCCGCAATGCGCCGCCATCATGAGGTAAGTTTCGCCCCGTTTTTCGATACAACGTAGCGTGTTGTAATCGTCAGTCGGAACTGGAAGCAGTGCGTTGGTCCGTCGATCACGCAGGTAAAGCGAAATCGACAAATTTGCGCCATCAATCGAGTTGTACGCAAATTTCGTTGCGCTCTTTTCTTCCATCGCAACGCGTAGTTCTTCGATCAATGGATGCTTCGCTTTCGCGCCTTTGAATTCGAGCAGGATGTCGGCGTCGCCACAGTAACCAATACTGACCCTGGGTTCGGCTAGCGCGGCAGACGTTCCGAAAACGAGGCATACAACAAGCAACAGTCGAAGGATAAACATGGGAACCTCGCTACTTGAAAGTAATTGATCGTGTGAACGCATCAAACTGCGGGCGATAGCGCACAAAATTTTCTGCGCTGGCGGTGAATGTCAACGAATAGAAAAATTGCGGTGACAGCATGACGCCAATCCACTGCATTAGATGCGTGCTGTCGTTAATCACGGATAGCTCGGTCGTTATTGCGGACAGACCACCTATCGAAAGCGCGCGTTCCGGCGCGGGATTCACTTTGAATTTTTGCTCCTCATAAGCCGCCTGAACGCTACTGCGAAGCTGATCGAACTCCTCCGCGAGATTGGCTTGACCCTTGTCGCTGCGCGGAAAGTAGGCGAGATTGATCGCGGCAACCACGGCGACGCCCTCGCCCTTGAGCAACGCGCGCACCCGCTCGCCACCCAGTTTTTTGCCGCTATTGGTCGTGGACGAAGGTAAATTGCTCACGTCCCAACCGGTCGGCCATACAACTCGATAAGGCCGCGGCGCAATGGTCTCGGCTGACGCGGCACTGAGACCGAGCAAATGAACTCCGACAACTGTCACTGCGAGGAGTGCGCACCTACGATTTACGTTTATTCCACCATTCACGGTCGTATCACCCTTGTCATTTCGCCAATTGAAAAACCGGGGCGTAGCCCGAAAGAACCTACGTTAGCCGCGACCACCCTACGTTTCCCCTACATGCGGGACGCTCTCTTGCCATGCCGGCGATGTGTTGAGGCTGCCCAATTTTTTGCGCTGTAGGGGATTTGTAGGGTCGCGCAAGCTAATGTGTCTACGGGTGTCAGGAGCGTCGTCCGCAATGCATGCCCGCCGAGACAACAAGCCGCAGAAAGCGAAACCATGAAATTTAATCCGCAAGTGACTGCTTTAAATCGACTCCTCGGACGCAGTCGGGTTCGTGTTCTGGCGCTATTGGTGCTCACGGTGTTCTCTTTGCCGCTGTTTGCCGCCACGTTCACGGTGAACGATTTGGGGGACGCGCCCGATGCGATTGCAAACGACGGCATCTGTGCGACGGTGGGCGGCGTGTGTACGTTGCGCGCCGCCATTCAAACGGCGAACGCCCTAAGCGGAACCCACGTGATTAACGTGCCAGCGGGCACGATTGTCTTGGCGAGCGCTTTGTCGCTGGGATCGAACATCACCATCAACGGCGCTAGCACCAGCGGCACCGTGATCAGCGGGAACGGTGTGACTCAGGTGTTTCTGGTGTCCGCAGTCAACGGCATTGTTGCAGCGATGAACGACTTAACGATCACCGGCGGAAATTCCACAATCGGCGCAGGCATTTTTGTTGGCAACGTCACGCTTAGCTTGACGCGGGTTCTAGTGATCAACAACGCGGCAACCATCGGCTCCATAAAACAGGGGGGTGGTATCCACGTCGGTGGCACCGGGACGCTCAATTTGACCGACAGTACGGTTTCCAACAATTCGGCGGGTTTCGTCGGCGGCGGCGTCTCATCACGGCCGAGTACCACCGTCAACATCGTCGGCAGCACAATCGTGGGCAACAGCGTCACGCTCGCCAACGGTGCCGGAGGTGGCATCGCTAACAACGGCGGCACGCTCAATGTCATCAATTCAACCGTATCCGGAAATACCGCTCCACTGGGCGACGGTGGCGGCATCACAACGATTGCGGAGGTCGGCTCATCAACCAATATTCGGTTCAGCACCATCACCGGCAACAGCGCCAAGAACGGTGGTGCGCAACTCGATCAAATTCCTCAAGGCGCGCTCGCTCCGGTCGTTAACGTGAGCGGGAGCATCGTGGCCAACCCCGCCAGCGGCCCCAACTGCGGAGGCAGTCTGCTGCCGATTTCAGGGGGCAATAACCTCGACAGCAGCAACACCTGCGGCTTCACGGCTGCGGGTGATTTGATCAACAGCAATCCGCTACTTTCACCGCTAGCCAACAACGGCGGCCTCACGCTGACTCACGCGCTGCTAGCCGCCAGCCCCGCCATCAACGCCGGCCCTACGGCGGGCACCATCCCCGCCACCGATCAGCGCGGCGTTGGCTTTGCACGGGTGCAGAGCGGTCGCGCCGATATTGGTGCGTATGAGTCTGCCTTCTCACCTTCTGTTCTGAGCGCCCCGATTATCACGAGCGCAGCCCCGACGGCTATCGGCACCGTTGGCACGGCCTACAGCTTCTCCGTCGTCGCCACCGGTAGCGCACCCATCACCTTTAGCGTCGGCACTGGCAGCTTGCCTCCAGGATTAACGGTCAACTCAGTAACTGGCCTTATCAGCGGCACCCCTACCGCATCCGGCACGTTCACTGGCACCATTGTTGCCGGCAACGGCACATTGCCAGATGCTTCGCAAGCGTTCAGCATTGTCATCGGCCCCACAGCCGTTGTGCTGCCTACGATAACCATCGGCAACATCAGTCTCGTTGAGGGCAATTCGGGCACCAGTGTGATGAACTTCCCGATCACGCTCAGCGCCCCGGCTCCCGCAGGCGGCGTGACGATCACGTATTCCACAGTGGACAGCACCGCCACGGCGGGCAGCGGTGACTACGTTGCCGTCATCAACGGTACGGCGACCATTGCTGCGGGCTCAACGAGTGGATTCCTTCCTGTCACCATCAATGGCGACACCGCGATTGAAGCCAATGAAACCTTCACCGTGCAGATGATCAGCTCCACCCATGCCACGCTGGGTCTTGGCACCACCAACCCAATCAATATCGGCACCGGTACGATCCTGAATGATGATGCCAATGCAGTAGCGCCGCTGGTGTCGGTGCCTGTGAATAGCCCGTGGTGGCTGCTGGTAGCGATGCTTGGCGTGCTCGTCGTGCGGCGCAAACTCAACTAGCCCGAAAGCACGAGGAAAACACTGATGTCCGAATCCCCCTGGTCAATGCACGTCAGCAAAGGCCTGAGCGCACATTTCAAAGTCCCCAACGGCCCGAGCCGCGAGGGCGCGATGTGGTCAATCAATCTCACGCGCGGCGATGAGCAGTACGGCGCGATGGTCAAGGGCTTACTCGCCGACGACGCGACGAAAGCGACACGTCAGGATGCAACCTACCAAGCGCAAACCGCGATGGAATATCTCAATGATCGGTTGAGTAATGGCTGGCATCCGAACGACCAGGAGGAGCACACGATTCACATCGGCAATCCGCTGAACTCATCCGGTGCGACGCAATCGTCATCCAGCAAACCATGGTGGCAATTTTGGTGAGCTGCTGCCGCACGATTTTGCGTGAAACGGCTTCGCTGATTTGGGCTAAATCTCAACAGTTATGATGGACAGGGGCATCCCTGATTGGTGAGTTTTTGCAGGAGCGGCTTGCCGCGACCAGCCTCCCGACACGCGACGGTATTGAGCAATGTCACAATGGGTCGCTGCAAGCCGCTCCTATAGGGCGCAGCACTTAAGCAAGCAGTATTGCAGTCAAGGTGCCACAGTCATGCCGCACTGCGAAACCAGATAGCCGCGAATCTGCGGCCAGGTCGTGCGCGTCGCGCCACTTCCGACCGCACCCGCAATCACCGCACTACCGGTCATGCCGAGCGCAGCGCGAGCGAGCATGAGCGCGTCGGTACTCGCGAGCACTTTGCCATCGCCATCGATATCCATCGAGCAGTTTTTGTAGGCATACGGCCCGCCATTGAGTCGGGCCACGCAAAAATCGTCATCGAGGCCATTGCTGCAATAACCTGCGACCACAATCTTGCCATCGGGTTGAACCAACACGCTGGCACCCAGATTGTTACCGCTACCCATTGACAGCAGCGTTTTGCCATTGCCAGTACCGCTCGGGCCATCGAAGCTGGAGTCGAGTGAGCCATCGCCATTGAGCCGTGCCACACAGAATTGAAAGAATGGGCTGACAAAGCATTTGCCCGCCAACAAAATTTTTCCGTCAGCTTGCAGCGCCGCGCCCGAGGCGTTGTCGGTGGCAGTACCGATAGGAACAAGGAATTTGCCGTTGCCATTGCCCGCGGGTCCTACAAAACTGCTGTCAAACGCGCCGTTGGCTGCAAGCAATCGGGCCGCACAAAAATCAGTGGTCGCCCCGTTGCAAAGACCCGTGAGCACTATGTTGCCATCGGGCTGCAACAACATTGAAGTCAGCGTATCGCCCGCGCCGCCGACTGCGAATGCGAACTGTCCACTGCCCGTTCCTGCAGGGCCGACAAAACTCAGATCTAACGAACCGTCCGCGTTGAGCCGTGCCGCGCAAAACTCGTTCACATTACCGGCCCTCCCGCAGACACCCGCGAGCACAAGCTTGCCGTCGGGTTGCACAACCGCCGCATTCGCAGCGTCATAGAGCCCACCAATGGACAGCAGGACCTTGCCGTTGCCACTACCGTTCGGTCCCACGAAAGTAGTATCAAGCGAGCCATTGGTATTGAGTCGCACAACACAAAAATCATCCTTGAACTGGCCAAAGCATTCACCGGAAATGATGATCTTGCCATCGGGTTGCAGGGCAACGGCCGTCGCGAAATCGCTGGCATTTGCGATCGGCAACAAAAACTGCCCGCCATTCAGGCCACTGGGGCCGCCGAAGCTGACATCAAGCGAGCCATTCGAGTTGAGTCGCACAACACAAAAATCGACATTTAAACCGTTGGGGCAACTTCCGGCGAGGATGACCTTGCCGTCGGGTTGCAGCGCAATCGCCGCAACCCAGTTGTCACCGGGCGGCGCGTCTGCGAACGGCAGCGAGAATTTACCCGTCGCCAGGCCGCCAGGCCCGGTAAAGTTCGCGTCCAGTGAGCCGTCACTTTTGAGTCGTGCCACACAAAGATCAAAGTAGCTGCCGCCGCTATTTAAGCAGCCGCCCGCCAGCAATATTTTGCCGTCGGGTTGTACCGCGCTCGCATACAGGTGGTCGTCACCCGCGCCGATCGCAAGGCTCGTGACCTTGGTGAAAGTGGGATCATAGTCACCTGGAATCGGTGCAGGCAGCGCAGCGACAACATTTGCCAATAGCGCGGCAAATAATGTGGCGACGAACAACGCGCGCCGCGAGCGTTGTCGTGCATCATCGAGTGTGTGCGGGATCATATTCGTCAGCTCATTCAAAGGAGTGAAGCGACTCAAGGCGCCACATTCATGCCGCATTGCGACACCAGATAGGCGCGAATCCCGGTCCATGTTGCGCGGGTAGCGCCAACACCCAATGCGCCAGCGACCACCGCATTTCCCGTCATACCGAGCGCCACGCGCGAAAGCAAGAGCGCGTCGGTGGTGGCCAGCACCTTGCCGTCGCCGTCAATATCCATTGAGCAGGTTTTGTAGCCAAACGGCCCGCCACTCTGCCTAGTGACGCAAAATTCATCGTTGTTGACGCCGTTGCTGCAATAGCCTGCGATCACAATCTTGCCATCGGGCTGGATCGCCATGCTGGTGGCGATATCGTTTCCACTACCGATCGACAGAAACACCTTGCCGTTACCCAAACCATTCGGGCCGTCGAACGTGGTGTCGAGCGATCCGTCGCCATTGAGCCGCGCCACGCAGAAATAACTGAAGCCATTGAGCGCGCATTTTCCCGACAACACGATCTTGCCGTCCGCTTGCAGCGCAGCGCTTTGCGCAATGTCTGATCCCGTGCCAATGGGAACCAGAAATTTGCCGTTGCCATTGCCAGCGGGGCCCGCAAAACTGGTGTCAAATGCGCCGGTGCTGCTTAACAAACGTGCCGCACAAAAGTCGTTCGATGTATTGAGGCAGTAGCCGGTGACGACGATGTTGCCGTCGGGTTGCAGCAGCAGCGAATTCGCCGCATCACCAAGGCCGCCCACAGTAAACGTAAATTTCCCGTTGCCTGCAACCCCAGGGCCATCAAAGCCGATGTCGAGCGAGCCGTCCGCGTTGAGTCGCGCGATGCAAAATTCATTGACGTCTGCGGCATTGACGCAGGTGCCCGCAAGCACAATCTTCCCATCAGGTTGCAGGCCGACGGCATACGCGGCGGCACCTTTGGGCCCGACCAACAGTGTGAATCTACCATTGGCGCTACCGGCCGGTCCGACGAAGCTGGTATCAAACGTCCCGTTCGAATTGAGCCGCGCTGCGCAAAATTCAAAGTTGTTAACGCCTACGCATTCCCCCGCCAAAACAATCTTGCCATCGGGCTGCAGTGCGACAGCGTACGCATAGTCGCTTGAGGCGCCAATCGATAGCGGGAAAAAACCGTTACCCGCTCCTCCAGGACCACCGAAGCTGGCGTCGAGTGAACCATTCGGATTGAGCCGCGCGATACAAAAGTCGTTGTTAGCGCCTCCGTTGAAGCAGCCACCCGCGACGATTATTTTGCCATCGGGTTGCAGCGCAAGTGCCGTCGCGCCGTTGTCGCCGCCCCCTCCCGTTAGCAAGACGAACTTACCGGCAGCGGCAGCACCGGGGCCCGTGAAGCTCGTGTCCAGCGATCCGTCAGCATTAAATCGCGCCAGACAAAAGGCAAGGTTGGCGCCATTTACGCATTGACCCGCTAGCACAATCTTGCCATCTGCCTGCAGCGCCGTTGCGCGGGCGCGATCATTCCCATTGCCAATCGCCAGGTTGCTGGTCTTGGTGAAAGCGAGATCGAAATCACCGGGAATCTGCACCGGGATTGCGTTGACAACACTGGCCAATATTGCGACGACTATCGTGGCCACGATCAAAGCGCAGGGTGTGCGTTGCCGCGAGTTGCGGGATGTGTACAGAGCCATAGTCATCTATCTCTTTCGTCGAGTGAATTGATCGGGCAATGTGTCTACGGTCATACGACCCGCCCGCCTCAAGGCATGCAACCGCAAGCCCAGAGAGCACGTTAGGCGCTGCCACCCTACAAATCCCCTACACATCATGTGCGAGCCAACATAGCTGCGATTTTGTAGGCGATCTGTAGGGTCGCGCCACCTAACGTTGCGTCAATGGTTGCCTCGCGCTCTATTTTTTTGGGTCAATGCCGTTATCGGCAAACGCCCCCCCACCTCATGATCGGAAATACACCCATGCAAAGTTCAAACTTGTTTAACGACATAAGAGTGAGGGCGAAACGCATCACCAGTGCAGCCATGGCTGCGGCGGCGGTCATCGCGCTCTCGACGGCAGCGCTGTCTGCGCAAGCGGCCAATATCTATGGCGTACCGGGCTTGCAGCCGAACAAAATTGGTGGTGGCAACCCCAATTCGTGGGCAGCGGTGAGCGCGGATTTCAACAACGACGGCTATGCCGACCTGGCGGTCATTAATAGAGACACAAATGATCTGGTTATCTACACCGGCAACGCTATTGGCACACTCACGCTGTCGCATGACTACGGAATCTTCAATTTGGTTAACCCCAACGCGATTGTCGCGGGTGACGTCAATGGCGATGGCAAGATTGATCTGGTCATCACCGATGATATCGGTGTATCGGTGTTGCTCGGCGTGGGGGACGTTACCGCAAGCTTTGCCGCCGCGAGTCCTCAGCGACCCGCGCTGCTAAATTCGGACAGAGAGGTTACCAATCCACAACTTGCTGATCTCAATCATGACGGAAAACTTGACATCGTCGTCGGCGTGCACGAGAACGGCAATTTTGGCGGGACGTCCTACTTTGAAGTCCTGCAAGGCATTGGCGGCGGTAAATTTATATTGGTCGGGCAGTATCAGGTTTCCTTCAGTGGCCTGAGTTACTACCCAACGTCACGGTTGGCCGATATAGACGGCGACGGTGAGCCCGACCTCGTCTTTTTCGCTGCGGTTGGAGGTACCAGCGTGTCCTGGTTGAAAGGTGTTGGCAATGGTCAATTTTTGCCCCAAGCAACTCTGCTCACCGTAGGCAATGGCGGCGTCTACTACTATGACGTTGAGGCTGTTGACGTGGATGGCGACGGCAAAGTCGATTTACTGATGCTCAACGCCTACGGCAATGGTGTGTGGATGGCCAAGGGCAATGGCAACGGCACGTTTCAACCAACCACGCACCTGTACGCCACGGGAATTCCGTCGGGCAACGGACGCGATATGGGACGCATCATCGTAGCCGATGTGAACGGCGACGGGCGGCTGGATATCGTGGCGGATGGTTACGTGTTGCTGCAACAGGCCAATCACAGTT
>JBBRGY010000035.1:0-13155 GCA_038223495.1 Burkholderiales bacterium
TCAATGCCGCGCGCATCGAGCACCTTTCCGATGGCGCGACCGAATCTTCCATAGCCAACGATGATCCAGGAGCCCGTGGGCAGGCCCAAGCGCTCTGGGCACTCCGACCCCGGAGAGCCAGTTAACCACTCCTCCAAACGAAGCACGTCTGGTGCATCGAGGTCGAGTGCGATGTTATTCGCGAATGTCTGGAAGGGATTAATGACTTCAACGCCGCCAAACGCTGAGAGATTGCCTTGCGCCATTTCGCTTTTGGCACGCGCGATCACCAGCACCCCAGGCTGTAGCGTATGTGCACCGACCGCGATGGTTTGGTTAGCGTCGTCACTGCCGGTGAGCGCAAGCAGTCCGCAGCACTGAGGGTTGTTGATTCCAGCGTCTTGCAGTACATCCGGGAAACGTGCGTCTTCACAGAGCACATGCGCTGGCGTTGATAGGTCTTCTATTTCGAGTCGACCGGCGCGATCACGGCGTAGTTCAATCACTACGATTTGGTAGCCCAACGAATCAAGCGCTTTTGCGAGCTGTTTGGCGCTCTGGCCGTAGCCGCAGATGATAAAAAACTTCGTGCCTATGCCGCTTACGCGCCATGCGAACATGCTTCGGGCAACGGCAGAGCGAAACGTCGCGTCCTTGGTGAGGCGGAAAATGGAGCCCAACGTGAAAGTCCAGGCGATGACGGTCAGATAGATGACGATAATCATCCAGAGTCGCTGCGGCTCGCTAAACGCTTGCGGTACCTCGCCAAAGCCGATGGTGGTGGCGGTATAGCTCACCACATAGAACGCATGAAATATGCTGAGCTGGGTAGTGCCGCCGCCATCGATTGGCGTCCCCGGCATTGCCGCCAAACCGAACACTGCAATGGTGTAGGCCAAGATCAGCGAGATCAGCGGCGCACGCATGCGCCGCAAAATCAGAAAGAGAACGTCGTTCACTGTGGTGCCTCAAGTCACCAAAAGTGTGTCTTATCGTCCTTGCCGCAGCGTCTCGCCCAAGAGCAGGATCACCGACACGAAGTTGGCTAAAAGCGCGCCACCTGATAGAGAAACAACCGTTGAGATGCTCGCCGCGTTCATGACCTGCCCCTGCAGGTAGACATGCACGACCCACACGCCCGCGGCTGCCACCAGTTGCAACGAAGCGACGAGCGAAGTCGCCAAATGAGTAGCACCCAGATGCGTGCGATCCCCGAACTTTAGAACTGTAGCGATCAGATTGACGACGACAGCCGCGCCGAGTTCGGTCGGGTGATGCAATTCGACCCGTTCAATGTCACCGATGAAAAAACCAAAGTTCAATGTGCAGGCGAAGATGATGACAAAACCGAAGATGACTTTTTCGAGATTCATGAGCGGTATCCTTACCTAATCGTGAGTGCAAATTTGTCGACAGCATAACCGTGCAGGTCAGTATTTTCGCTAGGAGTTCTACGTATCATTTTGCAAAAAGTGAACAACAGCACCGCGCATCTCAATGGTTTCTTGATGACTGCACGGAAAAACGCGTTGCTGCCAGCGCTCCAACTCTCCGAGAGACGCGTAGGCAGCCTTTAGGGCGGTATCGACCGACTGTACGCCCGCTGGTGGCGTAAGCGGATCGTCGCGTCCGACCAATGACAGGTGTCGGCGTGGTGCGATCAGCGCACTGATTTCAGCCGCAGTGAATTCGTTTCGAAGACCCGGAACGAAGAAATATTCCCCGTGTTGATCGAAGCCGCCGCTGTCGATCAGTGCGTCGAATTCCGCGAGGCAGCAGAGATCGATGCAGGCATCAATGGTGGGGTCGAGCGCTGCGGCCCAGATCGCCATGGTACTGCCCATTGAGAGGCCGAGCGCGCTTACCGGGAGATGCGCGAGATCGGCTTGAGTTCGCGCCCATTGAAGCGAAGCCAGAGCATCGTGAACTCGGAATCCCCAGAGCGTTTTGCCTTCCCACAATAGACGTTTAACCATCGCACGCTCCGATTTCGCGCCGCCTACGTTACGCTCGCCGAAGCACCAGTGATCAATGGCTACCACCGCGAAACCCAAGCGGCTCAATACCTCGCCATAGGGTGGCGTTTGCAGGGCAGGACGACCAAATAGCAACTCGTCTTTACCGAACTCGAAGCGATTGCCGTGCGCGTGGCAGTAGAGCACGAGGCCGATTGGCGGCTGGGCGAGCGGGCGCACGAGGCAGGCCGGAACGGACTCTTCGGTATTGAGCGCAAGTGTCCAGTTTTCAATTCGAGCAAACGCCGTTTCCCGCGTCGAAATCTTTGCGCCGGTGGGTGCCGTCGCGAGGGCGGGAACCGGGCCTAACATTCGTCGGAGATCGGCCCTTCGCTGTGCAGTAGCGACGCTGTCGCCGAGCCACTGCCACGGCTTCATTGTTGGAGCCGTATGCCTGTTGTTTCGATGTAGAGTTTTCGGTTTTCGCTGGCTGGCAGTATCACGCGAATGTGCTCGTACGGCAGACGCCAAGATCCCTGCTGAGATGCTTCGATACGCAACGAATCGTGATCAGACGTTGCGCGAAATGTGTGGACTACCCGTTGATCATCGGCATGCGTTGTCTGCAAACCGTTGTCTTCAAAGAGGGGCGCGCTACTTTCAAGGGGCGTTGATGAGGCAGGCGCTGGGTAGTAGCAGAGCGCCCTCGATGGTTCTTCGGTCTTTTGAAAATCACTTGTCGTGTCCGTCGTCGGCAGCAGCGCGCCAGCCCGCACGAACAGCGGTAAACAGTCCAGCGGCGCATCCACCTCAATGGTGCGGCCCCCATTAAGGTATTCGCCAGTCCAATAGTTAAACCAACCTTTGGCATAAGCGCCGCTCGGCAGATACAGGCTGCGTTTACGCGCGTCTGGTTCAAACACGGGAGCGACAAGAAGGTCGCCGCCGACCATCATTTCATCATTGCTGTGCCACGTCATTGCGTCGTCGCCGAAATGAAAGAACGTCGGACGCAACACCGGTGCGTGCGTCGTCGCGGCTTGCCACATAAGCGTGTAGAGGTAGGGCATCAAGTGCAAACGCAGTCCCACACTCGCGCGGATCGGCGCAGTGGCGTCCGCGTGTAGCCACGGTGAATTGACGCTGCCATCAGCCTTCCACGAATTCATAATCATGCGCGGGACCAAGGCGCAGGCTTGCGTCCAGCGGATCAGCATTTCTGCGCTCGGTACAGGGCCCGCAAACCCGCCAATGTCATGCCCGATGTTGAACATTCCGGACAGACTCATGGTGAGCGCCATACGCTGGTTCCAGCGCATCGTGTGCCAGCTTGTCGTGTTGTCGCCGCTCCATGTTTGCGCATAGCGCTGCAGGCCGGGCGGGCCAGCACGGGTGACGGTGTAGACGCGCTCATTTGGCTTTGCTGCGGCTTGCGCGACAGCCGTCGCCTGCGTCATGAGCAGCGCATGTAGCGAGCGCGAACGATGAATCGGAATGGCTTTACCGTGACCATCAGACGAGCCGGTTTCGCTCCAGATTTCGTATTCGTTGTTATCGTTCCAGCCGGTGTCGATGCCGAAATCGAGCACCTGTTCGCGGAAGTTCTTTTGCCACCATTCGCGATCAGAGTCGCGGGTGAAATCAAGGTGTGCGCCCCAGCCGTCCCAGAACTGGTCGAGACAAGGCTGACCTGTTTCTGAGTCGCGCACGAAACCGCCGTTGGCCGCGATTGCCGCATACGATGGATGGTCGTTTAAGAGGCATGGCTTCAGGTTCGCCATCGTGCGAACGTCGGCTGCCTTGAACGTTTGCAACAGTCCGCGTGCATCGGGAAATTTGTCAGTATTCCAGGTAAACACGTAGCGTTGCTTGCCACGGCTGGTGTAGCCCGAGCCGAAGTGAAAGCTCGACAGCGGAAATTTGTCCGCCTCGGCGAGCGCGAGAAACTTGCGAATTTGCGCCTGCGCATCGGGGAAATCCGCTAATGCCATTGCGGTGTTGGCGTAGCCCAAACTCCAGCGCGGGGGAAACGCGGTGCCACCAATCAGCTGCATGAATCGCGACAGCGCAGCTGGCACGTCAGGGCCCGCCAATACGTAGTAGTCAAGGTCGCCGTCATGAACTTCGGTCGCGCGATAGAACTCGTGATAGTTATCAAATTCCTGCCCGAAATCGAAGGCGCATTCAGCGAGCGTGTCGTAGTAAATGCCGTAGGTTGAGCCCGTGTCCGCGCGGCGACCGAGAAAGAACGGCCAGTGTTTGTAAAGCGGGTCGCTCGTCTCGCCGTTGTAGCCAAGTGCATCGAGCTGACGCGTCCGGAAGCGCCGGCCAGCCTTGTTCAATGGTCCGGTTTTGTCGCCGAGACCGAAGTACTGGTCATGCTCGTCGCGTGATTGCCAGTGGTTGAGCTGACCACTTCTTTTTTCGGTCGCGTAGGCGTAGGTGGGACGGTCTTTGCAGCAGGTTAGCCAATGCGAGCCGTCCCATTGCTCCCAGACGATACCGAACGGTTCGAGGGTGACTACGGCGCGTAGTTTTTCGCTTGAGAGCGTGATCGTTTGGGTTTGTTGCGAAACGACTCCGAGCGAGGAGGTGAAGAGGGTGGCACGATCTTGTCCGTTCTCCGATTGCGGGTGCGCAATCGACCAGGTTCGCTCTTCTTGCAACCCATCAGGCGGCGTGAAAAATACTCGACCCACGCCATCGGCAACGATGCTAACTTGACACTGCCAACCACTTTCGAGCGCAAGCTTGACGATGCCGCTATCGCCAGAGCAAACCTCCGCGCGCCGTAGCGGCGTCATTAGCGCACCGCGCGTTCTTCGCCGCTCGCTTCAAACAGGCGACAGGCTTCAGCAGGCGCGTAAAGAGTTGTTGTCTCGCCGATCTTCGTTGTGACCTGACCTGCCACTTCTGCGGTGATGCGCGGGCCATCGTTAGGCAGCGTTCCGTAGAGCAGCGAATGCCCGCCGAGCTGTTCAACACCCGAGATCGTTATCGGCAACGCTAGCGAGCCTTCGTGTTTTTCAAGGGTCAGATGCTCTGGGCGCACGCCCAACGTGAGGGCAGTACCCGACGCCGGTTTGCTCTCGGTTTTCAACGCGAAAGTTTCACCATAGGCGGTGACGATGTTGTCGCCATGCCCCGCCGTCACAGGCGCAAAATTCATCTGTGGCGATCCAATGAATCCCGCGACAAACTTATTGTTCGGACTATTGTAGAGTTCGAGGGGCGATCCGACCTGCTCGATGCTTCCAGCGCGAAGTACGACGATCTTGTCGGCCATGGTCATCGCCTCGACCTGATCGTGCGTCACGTAAATCATCGTTGCACCGAGCCTGCGATGCAGCCCAGTGATTTCGCCGCGCATCGACACGCGAAGCTCAGCATCAAGGTTGGACAGCGGTTCGTCGAACAAAAATATCTTTGGCTCGCGCACGATGGAGCGACCGATGGCGACGCGCTGGCGCTGGCCACCTGAGAGCTGAGTGGGTTTGCGTTCAAGCAGAGGATCAAGGCGCAATAACTTCGCCGCCGCATCCACTTTAGTCCTGACGACGTCCTTCGCAATGCCAGTGTTCTCCAGCCCAAACGCCATGTTCTGATACACGGTCATGTGCGGATAAAGCGCGTATGACTGGAACACCATCGAGAGGCCGCGATCTGCAGCGCGTGTGTCGTTCGACCGCTTACCGTCAATCGTGAGATCGCCGGAGCTGATGTCTTCCAGTCCACAAATCATTCGCAGGAGCGTTGATTTCCCGCAGCCTGACGGACCGACGAAGACGACAAATTCACCATCGTGGACGTCAAGATTCACGCCGCGAATCACGCGGGTTGGGCCGAAGTCCTTGATGATATTTTTAAGTTGAAGCGATGCCATTATTTAACCCCTGCGGACGCGATGCCCTGCGTGATGTATTTCTGGAGAAACGCGAAAACGATCGTGATTGGTAGCAGCGTGATCACCGTCATCGCGAGCAAATAATTCCACTGCGTGACAAGGTCACCCTGAAACGCATTGAGCGCCAGTTGCAGCGTGAATTTTTCATTCTTCGAGAGCACGATGAGCGGCCACAGAAAATCGTTCCACCGCCACATGACCGAAAAGATCGCCAGCACAGCGAGCGCAGGTGCGGCAAGGGGCAGCACGATGCGCCAGTAAATTTGCCATTCGCTCGCGTTGTCCATGCGCGCGGCTTCAAGCAATTCATCCGGGATGGTGAGCATGTATTGGCGCAGCAAAAACACACCCGTCGGAGTGGCAATGGCGGGCCAGATGACGCCCCACAAACTGTTCAGTAGCCCAAGCTCCGAGATAACCAGAAAGTTTGGCACGAGCACAATCGCCGGCGGCACCATGAGCGTTCCCAGAATCAGGAGGAACACGGCAGAGCGCCCGGTGAATTTGTACTTCGAGAGCGCAAATGCAGCCATCGAATTGAACAGCAAAGTGAGAATCGTGGCGATCACCGTGATGAATACTGAGTTCCAGAGATACGTGCCAAATTTGATCTGCCCGCCAAGGTCGGTGTAGTTCTCAGTGGCGAGTTTGAACTCGCGAACCGGCTCGCGATCCTTCACGTTCACTCTAATCAAATCGTCCGGACGCGCCGGATCGATCAGCGTAGCGGTCAGGCCAATGCGTCGCAGTTCGGCGAGCTCTTTCGTCGTGCCGTCGGGCATCTTCACGCGATATACCGGCTTCATCTTTTCTTCGCCGGGCACCGCGACGGATTTCTGTCCATACGGCAAAAATGACGGCGGAAATTCGCTGAGAGCAGACTCGGTTTTGAACGACGACATAACGAGCCAAAGCACCGGCCCGAACATCAAAAACAGGCCCATCGCGAGATAGGTGTAGGACAGCCAATCCGTCCAGTCCATGCTGCGACCATTGCGGGTGCGGGTGAGGAAATTGAGCGCTTTCATTTCGCACGTTCTCCAGCTTTTTCTGCGTTCGATAACTTCAGTTGCAGGAGCGTCAGCGCGACTAGTGCAAGTGCCAACATTAGCGATCCCGCAGCTGCGATGCCGTATAGCCGCACCGGTTCTACGAAGCCGGTTTGATAAATGAACTGCACGACGAAGGTGGTCGCAGAGCCGGGTCCACCGCCCGTGAGCACGAAGACCTCGTCAAATATTTGCACCGCCTTGATCATCGCGAGCACGAAGACGACTAGCAAATTCGGCATCAAAAGTGGCAACGTAATTCGCGTGAGCGATCGCCACGGCGAGGCTTTGTCTAGCTGCGCGGCTTCGTACAAATCTGCCGGAATCGCCTGCAATCCGGCAAGCAGAATCAGTGTGTAGAAGCCCATGTGCGCCCAGATGGACACGAAGGTGACCCAGAAGAATGCCCAGCCTGGTTCCGCCAACCAAAGTACTGGATGCGCGTCCATCGACACCATCGCAGCATTGAGCAAACCATCACGCTGCAAAATCCATTTCCAGATGAGCGCGACGACGACGGGCGAGAGCAGAACAGGGTAGAAAAACACGCCGCGCCAGAAGCCGCGACCGATGATTTTCCGATTGAGCACAACGGCGGTGATGAGTGCGAACAACACCATCAGCGTCACTTGCAGCACCGCGTATTTGGACGTGTTCCAGATCGCTTGCCAGAAGACGTCCTTACGGCACGTGGACGGATCCAGGTAAGAGCCGCATTCGAGGAGCGTCGAAAAGTTTTCGAGGCCAACGCCGGGGCGCTGATTCGGGTAGAGATTCACTCCGCCGGTGAACGCATAGAAAAGGTTAATTGCAATCGGCACGAACGTGAACAAGACGATCACGATGACGTTCGGGGCCAAAAAGAACCACGGCGTGCTGGCGCTGGTTTTCATTTGAATCCCTTGCAGCTTTTGGTTGAAAGCCCGCTTTTATAGGGGCTGAAGTGGGTTTATGGCAAAAGTCGACTATCGCACAAATCGGGTGCTAGCCCCTAACTGGGCGGGCTTGCACGAGAAAGTTGAATCGAAAATCAACTGTCTGCCTGGCGTGATTTCCATATTCAGAACGGTGCGACGAAGGTGCGCACTCTTGGTGCGCACCCAACACCGAGCGACCTTACTTGGCCGCAGCCTTCACTTGCTCGTCGACGTCGGAGGCCAGACGCTTCAGTGCGTCTTCAACCGACATTTCGCCTGCAATCGCCTGGCCCAAACGAGCCGCCGTTGGCTGGAACACTGCGCGGTTTAACTTGTAGCCCTGCAAATCAAAGTTAGGCTTCAAAATTTTCTGCACATCGGCGACGAAACTATTGAGCGCCGCTTTGGCGAGTGGCGACACGTTGTAAGTCACGCCTGCTTTGGCTACGGCGAGATTGGCCGGAATGTTTTCCGTGCGCGACATCATCTCAGAGTAGTTTGCATCCATCGACAGGAAGTCGAGGAACTTAGCGACCTCAGCCGGTGCTTTGGTGCGCTTCAGGCCCACGTAAGCGGCGCCGCCTGGCATCGCCGTGCAACCTGCAGGGCCGCAAGGTGCAGGAACGACAGCCCAGTCAAATGATTTGGTGACGTTCTTGTCCATGCGATTAATCTGCCACGAGCCAGAGTAGTACATCACGATGCGACCGTTCGCGAATTCTTCGAAGGCATCGCGATAGGCAGAGCCACCGAGGCCGCCCCACACTTCTTTCGGCATCAACCCCGACTTGTGCCAGCCGACGAATTTTGTCGCGGCAAGCTTGAAGCCATCGTCAATGACCGGCACGCCTTTCGCATCAAAAATTTTCGCGCCGTAAGCCACGGCGAGTGGGGCAAAACGGTGCCCCGTGCGATCCATCGCCGCAGCGAATGGCGTCTTGGTTGCATCAGCAACTTTTTTAGCCGTCGCCATCCACTCGTCCCACGTGGTGGTCGGGCCGGGCATCGGAATTTTCGCCTGTTCAAACAGCGTTTTATTGACGTACATGCCTGTCACCGTCAGCTGCGACATCATCCCGTAGATGCCCTTGTCAGCGGGGCCGGAGCGGAACCAGCTCAGCGTGGAAGCAAAGCTGTCCTGCCAGGCTTTTTGACGCGCAGGGCTTAAGTACGGCGTGAGGTCAAGGTAGTATTTGTTGAGACCACCGAGGTCGGTGACGCGTGCAATGTCCGGGCCTTCGCCAGCGGCTAATTGCACTGGCAAAGTCTCAACGACGGCTTTATACGGCACTTTATCAATGATGATTTTTGTGCCAGGATTTGCGGCTTCAAATCGCTTGGCGATATCGCCCGTGACTTCGCATTCGTTGCCATCGGAATAGCACTGCACGCGCAAGTCCGTTGCGTGCGCAGACATTGCGCCCAGTGACACGCCCAGAGCCGCAGTCAGCAAGCTCACATTTACTCGTAAAGTTTTCACAATCAGGTCCTCCTTAAAACTTTGTTTCGTAACAGTAGCAAATATCGCTTTCGCAATTTCGCACATATACGTTCAATAAAAATTTAATCTGTGCAATTAGGTCATATATATCATCTATATGATTCAGGGTTTACCCGGAAAATTGTCTAGTATCTGTTAAGTATGTGTTGACTGGGATTGAACGCTTAGCACGTGTGAGAATGGCGGCGTCGTTGATATGACGTGCTTCGCGTTCACCTAACGCGCACCTTTGCCTTGCAAACTTACCCATCCCTTCATGAAAAAACTCCCATTTGTCTGGATAACCTCCAGCGCGCTCGTTGCAATCGCGGCGGTTTTCGCGGCGACGTTTCCGTCATTCGCATCCAGCGAAATAATCGTCGGTCGAAGTCTGCCTCTATCGGGCGCGTTCGTCTCGTATGGCACGGCGAAACAGGACGGTGCGGACGCGCTGATCGCTCGGGTCAATCGGGAGGGGGGCGTTAATGGCCAACAGATTCGAGTGGTGACGCTCGATGATGGATATGTGCCAGCGAAAACCGTCGCGAACTTAAAGCAACTCGCAGACGAGCAGCGCCCTGTGGCATTTCTCGGACTTTTTGGTGTCCCAACTGTGGCGGCCGCCCTGCCTGTCGTTGCCGAGTTAAAAATACCCGCCGTCGGCGTGACGACTGGCACGGCTGCAGTGCGTGCGGGCTACCTTCGCTACATCTTTCCAGTGCGCGCGAGTTATGCCGATGAGGCGCGATTGATCGTGTCGCATTTGAAGGTGATTGGTTTGACCAAGATTGCGATCGTGCAGCAAGACATCCCGTTTGGGCAGGCAACGCGCGATATTTTTGTTGCGGCGCTGACGGCTGCGGGTATCACGACGTTTACGGAAAACAAAGTCACCGCGACTGGCGACAATGCGGCGGTTGTATTGGCCGCTATCAAGAAATCGCAGCCACAAGCGATTTTTCTGGCAATGCTGTCGAATTCCGCTGTTCCTGTGGTGCGTGAACTCTCAACGCAGCTGCGCGGAGTTTCCAGCTACGCATTTTCGCCGGTCGACACGACTATTGTCATGAAGCAAACAGAAGGTGCAGCGAACGGCCTTGGGGTCACGCAAATAGTGCCGATCCCGAGCGGTGCATCGATGCTCGTGGTGCGCGATTACCGCCGCGATCTTGAGGCTTTGAAGCGTGGCGAGCCGTCGTTCTACAGCCTTGAGGGCTACCTGGAAGCGGCGGTGTTAGTGGAAGGTTTGCGGCGAACTAATTCAGGATCGCCGAGCCCCGAAGCGCTGGTCAAGGCGCTGGAAACGATGAACCCATATGACATTAAAGGATTCACGGTTCGCTACAACGGGCGCGCTCACGAAGGTAGTCGATATGTTGACCTCACCGTGATTGGAAAGAACGGCGTGATGCATTGACTGTGCACTGACGCGCTCGATCGAGGCTGGGAATCCAGCTTCGCCTGACATCGGCCAGCGACTGTGCGCTTTGCTGTACCGACGCTGAGCCGAATAAAATCGACGTATGACATCGACACACACTCTATCTAGCGTCCGCACCCGCTTCGCGCCGTCTCCCACGGGCACCCTGCACCTTGGCAACATTCGCACAGCGCTATTCGCCTGGGCGTTTGCCCGCCATCACAAAGGACAATTTATCCTGCGCATTGAGGACACCGACCTTGAGCGCTCGTCGGAATCAAGTGCCGACGGCATCATGCGCGATATGGCCTGGCTCGGCATGGACATCGACGAAGGGCCGTATTACCAGATGCAGCGTATGGCGCGCTACCGCGAAGTGGTGGCAGAAATGCTCACCGACGGTCGTGCTTATCACTGCTACATGAGTGTTGAGGAGCTTGATGCGCTGCGCGAAACGCAAAAGGCGAATGGCGACAAGCCGCGCTACGACGGACGCTGGCGTCCTGAGAACGTCGCAAAGCTAGGACTTAAAAAACCTCAAGATGCGCTGCCGGTCATCCGCTTCCGTAATCCGGACGAAGGCGTGGTCGCATGGGACGACGCCGTGAAAGGTCGCATCGAAATCGCCAACAGCGAGCTCGACGATTTAGTCATTGCACGACCCGCACCCGTCGGCGAAGTGGGCGTGCCGACGTATAACTTCTGCGTGGTCGTTGACGACGTCGACATGGCCATCACTCACGTCATTCGTGGTGACGGACATGTGATGAATACGCCGCGCCAGATCAATATTTTCCGTGCGCTCGGCAAAGAACCGCCCGTGTTCGGCCACACGCCAACCGTGCTCGGCAGCGATGGCGAAAAGCTCTCAAAGCGCCATGGGGCAACCGGCTTGAACGAATACGCAGCGAACGGATATTTGCCTGAGGCCATCGTGAACGGCCTCGCGCGTCTCGGATGGTCGCATGGCAATGACGAGATTTTTTCGCCGCAGCAACTAGTTGATTGGTTCAATCTTGAATCGCTCACACCGTCGCCTGCGCGCTTCGATGCCGAGAAATTTGAGTGGCTTAATGGCGAGCACGTCAAACGCTTGCCCGTTGAGGAATTGGCGACACGATTGCAGCCGTTTCTAGTCGCGGAGGGCTACGAGTTGGTCGCAGGACCCTCTGCACTGGCGGTTGCCGAGCTGCTTCGCGAGCGCGCGCCGACGCTCAAGAAAATGGCAGAAATGGCGCGTTATTGCTACATCGCGCCCATCACCAGTCAGATGCGCGTGATGATGCAGCTTGCGGCGGTCACAGCGTCCGTGGGCACTTTGCTCGGTCAACAAGACGACCGTGTTGCGGAAGCAGAACTGGCTGCGCGGCACGAGCTCGCCGCGATGGAGCAGGGCGCGCAAACGCTCGCTCTAATCGTGCAACATCTCACCGACGTTAACAAGCCAGCAATCGAATGGGTGAAGCAGCAGTTAAGCACCGTGGAGTGGACCAAACCTGCCCTTGCAGCAATGCTCAAAGAAGCGCAGACAAAGTTCACGTTAAAGACGCCGCAAGTCATGATGCCGCTGCGCATATTGCTTACGGGCAGCGCTCAGGCGCCAGCGGTGGACGCGTTGCTGCTTACGCTTGGGCGTGAGACTTCGTTGGCTCGGGTTGCTTTTTAGGCGGAGACTTTCACCGGCGTCCGCATCGTGACAAACTCCTCAGCTGCCGTCGGATGAATGCCGATGGTGCTGTCGAACACCGCTTTCGTCGCGCCAGCCTTCATCGCCACGGCGAAGCCCTGCACGATTTCTCCGGCGTCTGAGCCGACCATATGTAATCCGACCACTCGGTCACTCGCGGTGTCCACTATGAGCTTCATAAACACGCGCTCCGCGCTGCCGCTTAGCGTGTGCTTTAACGGTTTGAAATCAGTTTTGAACACCGTAATGTCACCAAACTTTGCGCGTGCGTCTGCCTCGCTGTAGCCGACTGTGCCGATGTTCGGATGCGTGAAAACTGCGGTCGGAATGAACTCGTAGCTCATGCCACGCAGGTTGTCGCCGAACAGATGATCCACCAGCTTCATGGCCTCGCCTAGCGCGACTGGCGTGAGCTGAATGCGAGCGGTGACGTCACCGAGCGCATAGATCGAAGGCACGTTCGTCTGATAGTCGTCATTGACCTTGATGGCGCCTTGTTTGTCTTGCTCAATCCCAAGCGTCTCAACACCAATTTCTGCAACTTTTGGCGCTCGTCCTGTGGCGTAAAGAACAGTGTCGACGACGATTTCAGATCCGTCCAAAAGCGTTACAGTGAGTCCGTAATTCGTTTTCACAATATGCTTGACGTCCGTCATTAAGCGCAAGCCCACGCCGGTTTTTTTCATCTCCGCAGCGACGAAATGCCGAACGTCTTCGTCAAAGCCACGCAATACTTGCTCACCGCGATAGAGCTGCGTGACCTC
>JBBRGY010000036.1:0-13130 GCA_038223495.1 Burkholderiales bacterium
AATAGCCGTCAGCCATATGGCCGGCACCCTGCTCATGGGCGACCGAGATAAATCGGATGCCTGCGGTCTCGAACAAATCGAGCGCGTCCATGTATGCGGAACCGACGATGCCGAATACGTCGGTTACTCCCTGCGAAACAAGTGTTTCGACGAAAGCTTCGGACGGCGTCATTCGCGTTGAACCACGCGTCACCCTGCGATCAACTTTGATCTTGGCGGGTTTCGTCGTTGTTGCGGGAGCAGATTTCTTGTTCTGACGGGTCGTCATGGCGAGCCTTATTGGACGTTCGTTGAGATGAGAGCTAGTGTGCAAGGCGTTGCAACGCATGTCTTGCATAAGTCATAAAAAATGAATCTTTGCGTTTCATTTTTTCTAAAAAATGACAATTGTGCATAATGTGAAGGGAATTAACCTAGGAACATAAGATGCTGGTTGAGAACGATGATTCGCACCGCGACAGCCGTGAAGCAGGATCTGCGGCGCTGCGCTCGCTAGCGGTTATGGAGTTCGTCGCCAATAGTGAGCGTTCTGTAAGTTTGACCGAAATCATGCTTGCCGTCCATTTGCCGAAACCGACTGTGTTTCGTATCCTGACGACACTCGAAGAAGCTGGCATGCTGCTGCGGGAGCCAGATGCCAAGCGCTACGTGCCAGGCGAGCGCCTCGCGATACTGGCTGGAAACGTGCTGCTGCACTCACCCCATCGCTCGGCGCGTCGGGCCATTCTTGAAGAGTTGGTTGAGCGGGTTGGCGAAACCTGCAATTTGACGATACCGAATGGGCATCTCGTGATGTATCTGGATCGCGTTGAATCGGCATGGCCGCTGCGCATCAATCTGCATGCGGGCTCCAAGGTTCCGCTGTATGCAAGCGCTAGCGGAAAACTGTTCCTTGCGCACTCACCCAAGCGTATGCGTGATCGGCTGCTTACTAATGCGCCTCTGATTGCACATACAAAAAACACATTGACCACGCTCCGCCAATTAGAGTTGGAATTCACTTCGATTCGTCGCAGCGGATATGCCATCGATAACGAGGAGTATCTGGCGGGAATCTGCTGCCTCGCCGTTCCCGTAACCAACGATCAGGATCGCGTGGTTGCTGCTGTTGCAGTGCACGGCCCGGTTTCGCGCATGAGTGTTTCGCAAGCCATCGAATTTTTGCCAACACTGCGCGAAGCGGCAGAGCAGATTAGCCAGACGCTGGATTGGTAGCGGCGTGGCATTTGAGGCAGCTGCGGTTAGCGCCGCTCACCCGCGCCTGTCGGCGTTAATCGCAGATGCGTGCAAGTTCCCGCCGGCGGTTACGGCCGTTGTTTACCCAGCAGACGCTACGGTCATTGACGCGGCCCTAGTTGCGGCTCGGCTCGGCGTTATCGATCCCGTGTTTTACGGCCCTGCGTGTCTACAGGCGTCGTTAAGTACTGCGGGTGCGTTATCGACGCAGTATTGTTGGGTCGACACAGGCGAATCCGTGCGCGAAGCGGCGCGTATTGCCGTCGCAGACGCCGCTTCGGGTCGGGTGGCTGTGTTGATGAAGGGCAGCCTGCATACTGACGAATTGCTCGGTGCTGTTGTGGCGCGAGACTCTGGCCTGCGCGGATTGGGCCGACTGACTCACACATTTGTTTTCGATTTGCCTCGCTATCACAAGTTGCTCGCTTTGACCGATGCTGTCGTAAATATCTCGCCAGATTTGCCGACCAAAGCAGAGAGTCTGACTCACGCCATTGAGTTGATGCGAAAACTGGGCGTCGTAGCGCCGAAGGTAGCCATCCTCGCCGCAGTAGAAACTGTGAATGCAAGTATTCCCGCCACGCTCGACGCGCGAACCTTGACTGAGTGGGGCGCATCGGGTCGTTTCGGCGTGGCAACCGTGGATGGACCATTGGGATTCGATAACGCCATATCTGCGCACGCTGCTGCGACGAAAGGCATTGTTTCGGCTGTAGCCGGTGACCCCGATATTTTGTTGGTTCCCGACCTCAACGCAGGCAATATTCTTTATAAAAGTTTTGTCTACATAGGCGGTGGTGAATGTGCAGGCGTTGTTCAAGGTGGACGGGTGCCAATTGTGATTACCAGTCGTGCGGATTCGCTTTTTAGCCGGGTCGCTTCGTGCGCTTTGGCGCAAATCTCCCGTCGCTAGTTGGAGCGGAACGCGCCGATTTGCTAAACTTTCAGGGTTTTCCAGTCGAACCGAAGTTGTTTTAAGGTTGTAGTACAAGATGGAAGCGGTGACACTCAAATGGCAACGGCAGTTTGCGACTGATCGCAAGCACCGAATCTGGATGTTTGCGGCAATTGCGGGTCTCTCGGTTGCATTTGCGGTCTTCTGGTTGTTTTTTGCAGGGGTGTGGGTCATTCTTCCGTTTACAGCGATGGAACTGATCTGTGTCGCGGCAGCGTTTTGGTGGATTGAGCAATCGTCGGAAGACCGTGATCAGGTTGACGTCACGGACAGTGGGGTGAACGTGATTCGTATTCGTCGGCGGAAAACCGCCGAGTTCGCATTTACCCGAAATTGGCTGACCGTGGAGGGTGCGTCGCACCTTCGCGGTACGTCTTCTGGCGTGCGATTGAGGCAGTCCGGACGAACGGTCGCATTGCTGGAATTTTTGTCGGGGCCCGAGCAGATGCGGGCGCTGAGTGAACTGCGTCACGCATTGTCGTTGCGGTAGACGTGGGTATTGAATTGGGATGAGTTGTTGTGCGTAACTGGATTGAGCAAAAGAATATGTCAAAGCTTTCTGCGCGTAACGGCGCGTCAACGTTGAAATCGTTAGTCGCCGGTGCGGGTCGGTTGGGAGCGCTTCTCGCGATGCTTCCGATGGCCGCTTTTGCTGATTGGCGAATGAATCTGAAGCCAGCGAATTCGTCGGTCGCACAGCAGATGTTTGACCTACACACGCTGATCACCGTCATCTGTGTGATCATTTTCGTTGGTGTGTTTGGCGTCATGTTTTATTCGCTTTATGCTCACCGAAAGAGCAAGGGCCACAAAGCGGCCCAGTTCCACGAGAGTGCAACGGTCGAAGCACTGTGGACGATCATTCCGTTTTTCATTCTGTTGGCGATGGCGTTTCCGGCAACCAAGGCTGTGCTCGACATGCGCGATAGCTCTGCCCCGGAGATGACAGTTAAAGTCACGGGTTATCAGTGGAAATGGGGTTACGACTACATCCATGACGGATTTGGGTATCTTTCGACGCTGTCGACCCCACTTGCGCAAATTAAAAACGCGGAGGCCAAGGGAGATAACTATCTGCTGGAGGTTGACAACCCGCTTGTGGTTCCGGTGGGCAAAAAAGTTCGCTTGCTGCTGACGGCTAACGACGTTATCCATTCGTGGTGGGTGCAAGCGCTCGGCGTCAAACAGGACGCGATCCCGGGCTTCATTCGCGACGCCTGGTTTCGTGCGGATCGTCCCGGCATTTATCGCGGTAACTGCGCCGAACTATGCGGCAAAGAGCACGGCTTTATGCCGACTGTTGTTGAAGTGAAAACGCAGGCTGATTACGATATTTGGCTCGCAGCGCAAAAAGAAAAGTATGGTGTGGGTAAAGTTGCCAGCGCTGCTGTGATTGTAGACACCAAAACTTATACCCGCGATGAGTTGGTTGCGCACGGCAAAACCGTTTATGAAGGCGTGGGCGGCTGTCAGGGTTGTCACCAGCCAACTGGTAAAGGCTTAGTCGGCCAGTTCCCGGCACTTGATGGATCGCTGGTTGTTAATGGATCTAAAGACGGGCAAGTCGCGTTGTTATTGAATGGCAAAGCGGGAACGGCGATGGCGTCGTTCAAACATCTGACTGACAAAGATCTTGCGGGCGTCATGGCATATACGCGGTCAACTTGGTCCAACAAGGCGGCTGAATTTGCGCAGCCGATTGATTTCGCTAAGGCCCGTAACGGCGGAGTTCTCCCTGCCAGCGCTGCGCCCGCAACGGCTGCCGCACCAGCGGAAGCTGCTCCATTGGCTGTGACAGTGGGTGGCGCAATGCCTGCCAATATCTATTTCGCAACTGGCAAAAAAGAAATGCCAGCCGACGCTAAAGCATCACTCGACGCAGTGCTCGCATTCTTGAAAGGGAACGCTGATGCCAAGATCGACATTTCAGGCTACACCGACAAAACGGGCAATCAAGCGGTCAATCTGGAGCTTGCGAAAGAGCGTGCGAAAGCTGTTCGCGCAGTATTCGTGGCAGCGGGTATCGGGCAAGACCGCATCAATATGAAACCGCCGACCGAAATCACAGGCGCTGGCGACAATAAAGAAGCACGCCGCGTTGAAATCAACGCGCGCGCGTAACTAAATCTTCGCAGCGATTGAAGTAATTCCATTGATCTCGACCCGTTCGAGCTAGATATTCAGGATCAGGAGCAGTAATCATGGCCAGCGTTCCACACGGCGCACCTCACATCACCCCCATTCATGGCGATCACACCCATGACGGGCACGATGACCATCATCACGTCCCTACGGGATTTATGCGTTACGTGACCACGACCAACCACAAAGACATCGGTTCGATGTACATGTGGTTCAGCTTCGCGATGTTCATCTCGGGCGGGATTATGGCGCTGCTCATTCGTGCTGAATTGTTCCAGCCGGGTCTGCAAATTCTTGAGCCTGAGCGCTTTAATCAGCTCACCACGCTGCATGGCATCGTGATGATTTTTGGTGCAATCATGCCAGCCTTTGTGGGCTTTGCGAACTGGATGTTGCCGCTACAGCTGGGCGCGCCTGACATGGCGTTTGCTCGCATGAACAACTGGTCGTTCTGGCTGTTGCCACCTGCTGCCATTTTGTTGCTTGGTTCATTCTTTGTGCCTGGCGGTGCCGCGGCGGGTGGATGGACGCTTTATCCACCGCTGTCCATCCAAGGTGGCATGGGCATGGACATGATGATCTTCGCGGTGCACATCATGGGAGCCTCGTCGATCATGGGATCGATCAACATCATCACAACAATTTTGAACTTGCGCACACCTGGTATGACCATGATGCGTATGCCGATGTTCGCGTGGACATGGCTCATTACGGCATTCCTGTTGATCGCATCGATGCCCGTGCTCGCTGGTGCGGTGACTATGCTGCTTACTGATCGCCACTTTGGAACGACGTTCTTCAATGCCGCCGGCGGCGGAGATCCCGTAATGTTCCAGCATATTTTCTGGTTCTTCGGGCACCCTGAGGTTTACATCATTGCGCTGCCCGCGTTTGGTGTCATTTCGCAAATTATTCCCGCGTTTTCACGCAAGCCCTTGTTTGGTTACGCCTCCATGGTTTACGCCACGGCATCCATTGCGATTCTTTCTTTCATCGTGTGGGCGCATCACATGTATACGACGGGTTTGCCGATCGCAGGCCAGATTTACTTCATGTACGCCACGATGCTGATTGCAGTACCAACCGCCGCCAAAATTTTCAACTGGCTGGCGACGATGTGGCGTGGCTCGATCACTCTGGAAACGCCTATGCTCTTCTGCTTGGGCTTCCTTTTTCTCTTCACGCTCGGTGGCTTCACCGGACTTGTGCTGGCGCTGACCCCCGTCGATATTCAGTTGCAGGACACCTACTACGTCGTCGCCCACTTCCACTATGTGATGGTGGCCGGTGCACTGTTCTCTGCTTTCGCTGCGGTCTACTACTGGAGCCCCAAGTGGACTGGCTGGATGTACGAAGAAAAACTCGGCAAGATTCATTTCTGGTGGTCGTTGATCGCGTTCAACGTGACTTTCTTCCCGATGCACTTCCTGGGTTTAGCCGGTATGCCGCGCCGTATTCCGGACTACAACATGCAGTTCGCCGAATGGAATATGGTCGCGTCGATTGGCGCCTTAGCGTTCGGCTTGGCGCAGATATTCTTCATCATCATCGTGTTCCGCACCATCGCGGGCAAGAGCGGTATCCGTGCTCCTGCCAAGCCATGGGACGGCGCTGAGGGGCTTGAGTGGACGGTGCCGTCGCCTGCCCCGTATCACACCTTTGAAACGCCTCCGGCATTCAAGTAGTGGCGTCTGCGATGGAACGTTCAGATCGCGCGCGAATGCTGCGTCGACGCAATCTGCGTACCGGTTGGGTGTTGGCGGC
Organism: Burkholderiales bacterium; assembly: GCA_038223495.1. Taxonomy (GTDB): domain Bacteria; phylum Pseudomonadota; class Gammaproteobacteria; order Burkholderiales; family Casimicrobiaceae; genus Casimicrobium. The sequence goes on from JBBRGY010000036.1 coordinate 6,098, forward strand.
AATCGCTCTCATGCTTGCGCTTTCCATCTGGTACGTGCGAGCAAGTTAGGGGGCACTAGCGCACTATGTTTTCCCTTGAGAACAGACAGATGCTTGGCAAATTGGCCGTCTTCGTGGCGATCATGTTTGCATTCGGTTTCGCGCTGGTTCCCGTCTACAAGAAAATTTGCGAAGTGACGGGTGTTAACGATTTCATGCGCCCGGAACAGGTCAAAAACACTCAGATTGACGCCTCCCGCAGCGTTAAGATTGAGTTCGATGCGAACACGCGTAACCTGCCCTGGACTTTCAAGCCCGAGGTCACCACGCTGAACGTGCATCCCGGCGAATTGACGACCGTGATTTATGACGTAACTAATACGACTAATCGTGACATGGTCGGTCAGGCGATACCGAGCTACGGACCTACTCAGGCGGCCGAGCACTTCAAGAAATTGGAGTGTTTTTGTTTTGCGAAACAAACGTTCGTGGCGAACGAGAGTAGAAGGATGCCGGTGGTGTTTTTAGTTGATCCAGCGCTGCCAAAAGACATCAACACCATCACGTTGTCGTATACATTTTTTGAAATGCCGGGCGGCGCGAGTCCGGCGGCCGCAGAAGCTCCTGCCGGTAACCTCGATTCGCCTTTGCCCGTAGCACCCCCGGCCAAATTACCTGGATGAGCACCAATGAGTGCGAATTCACAGATTCACGAACACAACAAGCATAAAACTTAGCGAGACCTGCCCATGAGCGCTTCAACCTCAGCCGATAGCGGTAAATATTTTGTTCCGCAGCCCTCGCACTGGCCAATTGTTGGCAGCGTAGCGTTGCTCACGCTGGCCACTGGTGCGGTCACCAGCTTGAACCATGTGAGCTGGGGGTTGCCTGTGCTTTATGTTGGCTTCGCTATCCTGTTCTACATGCTGTTCGGCTGGTTCGGTGTCGTGATTAAAGAAAGTGAAGCCCGCCTCTACGGAAAAAACGTCGATGCATCGTTCCGTTGGAGCATGAGCTGGTTTATCTTTTCGGAAGTAATGTTCTTCGCCGCCTTCTTCGGAGCACTAGGCTACGCACGGATCCTTTCGGTGCCGGATCTTGGCAGTATCGACGCCAAACTTCTGTGGCCAGAATTTGCGGCGACTTGGCCGAGCGCAGGGCCCTACATTAAAGAGGTCTTTTCGCCGATGGGTGCCTGGGGTATCCCTGCGATCAACACGGCATTGCTGCTGACCTCAGGTGTCACGTTGACAGTCGCTCACCACGCGATGCTCGAAAATCATCGTAAGAAGTTAATCCTTTGGCTCGCCGCCACGATTATTCTCGGCGTAATCTTTTTGACGCTTCAAGTCTATGAGTATGTGCACGCGTACAGCGAGTTGAATTTGAAACTCACGACCGGGATCTTCGGTTCGACGTTTTTTATGCTGACTGGATTCCACGGCTTTCACGTGACTATCGGCGCGATTATGCTGACTGTCATTCTGATCCGTTCGATGCGCGGACATTTTGATGCCAAGCACCATTTCGCGTTCGAAGCAGCTGCCTGGTATTGGCATTTCGTGGACGTCGTTTGGCTCGGTTTGTTCGTTATTGTCTACATGCTGTAGCAACGCGGCAGGCAAAAAATAAAAAAGGCGGCTCTAAGCCGCCTTTAGTTTTTTATGGACAGATCAACTGCCCACACCGTGTGCTCCGATGAACCCAAGTTTGTAGCTAAGCATCAAAAACAGGAAAAGCCCAACCGACAGTCCCACTCGAATCTGCAACGCTCGTAGCATACGTTTAGAGCCACCCTCGCGTCCGCGATAGAGAAATACCAATGCGGAGCCCATCGACACCACAATCGCGACTAAACAGAAAATGACTAACCAGCGCATGGGGCAATTGTAGTGAGACAGCTAGATCAAAACTCGTCAATGAAGTTGCCACGATGATTCTGGGATGCCGAAAATTTGAGCCCAAACTCTGGGCGCTGGTGGTGACTGTGTTGTTTGCCGCTGTGACCATTCGACTCGGCAAATGGCAAAGTGACCGCGCCGAATACAAAATTTCGCAGCAAGCGCAACTCGACGCAGCCCTTTCTGCGCCGCGGCTCAAATTCACTGATGTTGCAACGACGGATAGCGCCGCTTCCGACCTGCGCTATCGCACCATAGAACTCACGGGTTCGTTTGTTGAAAATGAGCGCTTTCTGTTGGACAACCGAATTGTTGAGGGCAAGGCAGGTTACGGTGTCTTTCAGAGTTTTCGTGTCGATCCGTCATCCGGCAACAATGATCGTACGGTGCTTGTCGATCGGGGGTGGGTTGCTGCGTCAGGTGACCGTTCGATCTTACCCAAGCTAGAAAACCCTGCTGGTATCGTCAAAATCGCGGGACGCATTAATCCGCCGCCTTCACGCAACCCAGGCACCTTTGACAACGGCGCCGAAATTCGCCTGAACTATGTGAATCTTGAAGAACTCTCACAGCGAATTGGTCACAAGATGGAGCCGATGATCGTCGAACAGACGGTCGGACCAGGATTTACCGGCGTGGCCCGTCCGCCGCCGGGCGCTAATTTCGAGAGAAATCGTGGGTATCAGTTACAGTGGTATGCCTTCGCAGCCATGGCTGTGATAATTTTTTTAGTACTCAGTTTTCGTAAACAGGATGTTGCTTGAAGTCCGCCAATAAGATGATTTTGCTCGTAGCGCTGGTGTGCGCTGCGCCGTTTGTTTCCGCTTGGGTGGCCTACTACTTCATTAAGCCGCAAGGCGGTGACAGCTATGGCCAATTGCTGGAAACGCGCCCCCTTGCTCCGCTGGCTTTGTCTGCTGCGGATGCCGAAAAATGGGGCGGTAAATGGCGGCTAGTGATGGCGGTGGGCGACGAGTGCGACGCCGAATGTCGCGAGGCTTTGCATTCCACACGGCAAGCGCGAACGATGCTTGGCCGTGAGCGTGAGCGCTTGATTCGTGTAGTGATTGCTTCCAAGGCGCTCGATCCCGCGTTACTTGCCGAGCATCCGGATTTGAGTGTGTTTTCCACACCGACCGCCCTGCCCGATGCATGGCAAACGCTTTTGAAGCGCGGTGTTTTTCTGGTTGACCCGCTGGGCAATCAAGTGCTTATATGGCCAAAAAATCCGGACATAAAGAAACTCAATTCGGATCTGTCGCGCTTATTGCGCGCATCGCGGATCGGTTAGTTGAGCGTAGTGGACACCGCCGAACCCTTTCAACGTCCCGCACAAAAGCGATGGCGTGACTATTGGTCAGTGACCAAACCACGCGTGACCGTGCTTGCTGTTTTCACTGCGTTCATCGGTATGTTGCTGGTCGATAGGTCGTTGCCCCCCTGGAGCGTCGTTGTGGGAGGCTGCATCGGCATCTGGTTGATTGCGGGCGCGAGCTTCGCGATGAATTGCCTGCTCGAAGCTGCGGTTGATGCGCGCATGAAGCGCACCAACTGGAGGCCTTCCGCCCAAGGCCGTCTTAGCACCACGCAAATCGTTATTTTCTCGCTGGTGCTTGGCGCGCTCGGAAGCGCGATGTTGATGATCACGACCAACGTATTGACCTGGGCGCTAACGCTCGGCACGTTCTTCGGCTATGCGTTTATTTACACGCTGTATCTCAAGCCGAATACGCCGCAAAATATCGTCATAGGCGGTGCTGCGGGCGCCATGCCACCGGTGCTCGGATGGGTGGCTGTGGCCAACGATGTCTCGGCACCGCCGCTCCTGCTGTTCCTCATCATCTTTGCGTGGACGCCGCCGCATTTCTGGGCGTTGGCGTTGTACCGCCAGGAAGACTATGAAAAATCAGGGCTGCCGATGCTGCCAGTGACGCATGGTCGCGACTTCACTTTGCTGCACATGCTGCTGTACACATTTTTGCTACTTGCCGTGTCGCTGTTGCCGTTCGCCATCCGCATGAACGGCTGGCTGTACGGCGTGGTGGCTCTGGTGCTTGGCGGGCGCTTCATTCAACTGGTGTGGCAACTCAAAATGCGCTACACCGATCAAAGGTCGCGAGCGGTGTTCCGCTTCTCGTTAACGTACCTGACGGTGCTGTTCGCGGCTCTGCTAGCAGACCACTACCTGATCAACTAGTCGCTAGATTTCGACCATCTCGAAGTCATCCTTGCGTGCGCCGCATTCTGGGCATGTCCAGTTCATTGGCACGTCATCCCATTTGGTGCCCGGTTGAATGTTGTCCTCGGGCCAGCCCGTCTCTTCGTCGTAGATCCAGCCGCAAATCAGGCACATGTACTTTTTCATAAAGATCGTGTCGCGCTTCTAACAATAAAACGGAGCGATTGTAGGTGAACCACTCGGGCTCATTAGAATCCAACATGAAATTGATAACAAAAGGTCAGCCGGGTGGAAACCATTGAGGAAAGTAATCCAGTGATTGCGCCCGAGAAGAGCCTTGCGCGCGCCAAGCTCGGAGCGATCCTTTTGTCCCGGGGCAAAATTGTTGAGGCCGAGCTAGATCGCGTGCTTCGTTTGCAAGCCGCTTCTGTACGTCCCGAGCGGCTCGGCAGTCTGCTGTCAACCCTTGGTGTTGTCTCCGCGCGCGATATTGCTCAGGCGCTCGCTATCCAGGCTGACATGCCTTACGTCGAAGCATCCGCTTTCCCGGATATCCCGATCCTTGAAGAGCGCATATCTGCACGTTTTTTGCGCGATTCGCGCGCATTGCCGATCGAAGAGGATGAGGAGACGCTGACGCTCGCAGTCGCCGACCCGACCGATGACTATGTGCGTCATTCTTTTGAGTTAGTCACCAATCGCAAAATTCATCGCGTCGTCGCGATCGGCACAGAAATCGATGGCGCGATTGAGCGCCTGTACGGTGGCGGGCGGAGCGCGGCTTCGCAACTGACCGACGGCGATCTTGAGGCCCGGATTGATGCGGATGCGCTTGGCGACGATGTCCAGCAGCTCAAGGATTTGGCGTCTGAAGCACCGGTAATCCGGCTGGTGAGCCTGCTCATCACCAACGCGCTTGAGGCCCGCGCCTCGGATATTCACATTGAGCCGTTCGAAAACCGCCTGATCATCAGGAACCGCATTGACGGCGTGCTGCACGAGATCGAATCGCCGCCGAAGCGCCTCGCCGCAGCCGTGATTTCGCGCATCAAAATCATGGCGAATCTGGACATTGCCGAGCGCCGCCTGCCGCAAGACGGTCGCATTCGTCTGCGTATTCAGGGCAAAGATATTGACCTTCGCGTCTCCACCGTGCCGACCATGCACGGCGAGAGCGTGGTGATGCGTATTCTCGACAAGAGTGGCGTCCAGCTTAACTTTGAGAAGCTGGGTTTTGCGCCAGACATCCTTGCTAAATTCAAGGAAGCATTGGCGCAACCGAATGGCATTTTGCTCGTCACCGGCCCAACTGGTAGCGGTAAAACCACGACGCTGTACACCGCGCTTGACGAGTTGAATCAGCCCGATGTGAAGATTTTGACGGTCGAAGATCCGGTCGAATATCAGATGGCGGGTATCAACCAGATTCAGGTCAAACCGCAGATCGATCTGACCTTTGCCAGCGCGCTGCGCTCCATCGTGCGGCAAGACCCCGACATCATCATGATCGGTGAGATTCGTGACCTTGAAACAGCCGAAATCGCCGTGCAAGCCGCGCTGACGGGCCATCTTGTGTTGTCGACACTGCACACCACCGACGCCCCCGCCACCATCAGCCGACTCCTGGACATGGGCGTGGACGATTACCTGCTCACCAGCACATTGGTCGGCGTGTTGGCCCAACGGCTGGTGCGCACGCTGTGCACACATTGCCGCGAGCCGCACGTGCTGGAGGCCGATGTGGCCCGTGAGATCGGCCTGCCGCGTGTTGGCGCGCCCGAGCGCCCCACTGTTTATAAAGCCGTGGGTTGCAAAGAGTGCAGCGGAACGGGGTTCACAGGGCGGATGTGTATCGCCGAGATGATGCCGTTGTCGGAGCCGATTCGCCGTCTCATCATGCAAAAGGCTAATGCCAGTGATTTGCGCCGCGAAGCGCTGGCCGAAGGCATGTTGCCGATGTACGACGATGGGTTGCGCAAGGTGCTCGCCGGTACGACGACCCTCGAAGAAGTGCTTCGCGCGACGCGCGAAGGCTAAGGCAAGTCTCCATGGCGCTCTATGCATTCGACGCGGTTCGACAATCTGGCGAACCGGTCTCAGCCCAGCTGGAAGCGGCCTCTGAGGCGGAGGCCGTTGAGCGTGTGCGAGAGCAGGGCCTCATCCTGCTGCGCATCCAGACGGCTGCCGCTGCTGCGATTACGTCGCACCAGAAAAAGATGGGTACGTTTGCGCGGCTGTTTTCTTCGCGCAAAGTTAATCGCGATCAAATCGTTGCTTTTACCCGCGATCTCGCCAACCTGATTTCCGCGGGATTGCCACTGGATCGTGCCTTTGAGCTTTTGGTCGGGCTCGCTGATTCAGGCCCTCAAGCCGCGCTGTTGCAGGAATTGCGAGACCGCGTGCGTAGTGGGCATCCGCTGTCACAGGCGCTGTCCGAGCATCCGAAGCAGTTCGACCGACTTTTTATAAACATGGTGCGTGCGGGTGAGGCGAGCGGCACGCTCGGGCCGGTGTTGGAGCGCATTTCCGAGTTTCAGGAGCGAAGCGCCGAGCTGCGCTCCAGCGTGCAATCGGCCTTGCTGTACCCCGTCGTTCTGGTCGCCGTGGCAATCGTTGCCGTGATGACCATGATCTTTTTCGTGGTGCCCAAGTTCGAAACGACGTTTCGCCAATTCGGCAAAGCATTGCCGCCCGCTACCGAGAATCTGCTCGCGATTTCGCACTGGTTTCGAGAGGACGGCTGGATGCTGCTGATTGGCGCAGCTGCGCTGTTCATCTTGATCCGGGGTCGTTTGCGCACGCCGATCGGGCGGCTCAACTGGGATCGGCGCAAGCTTACTTTGCCGATTCTGGGCGACCTGTTTGCGAAGATCGAGGTCGCGCGGCTGGCGCGCACTTTGGGCACGCTTTTGGGCAATGGTGTGAGCTTGCTGCCAGCGCTCACTATCGTCAAGGATACCGTGGATAACCGCGC
>JBBRGY010000037.1:0-13115 GCA_038223495.1 Burkholderiales bacterium
TGGACTATTCGGCCGTGCGCGGTCTGTCGAAAGAAGTGCAAGTTAAGCTCACCGCGCAGCGTCCGGAAACCCTCGGCCAAGCAGGGCGAATCTCGGGGATTACTCCCGCAGCGATCTCGTTGCTACTCGTGCATCTTAAGCGCGGACGTTTGGCGGAGATGGTCGCGTGATCAAACGTAGGGTGGGCGGCCTCTGCCCACCATTCCATCAAAATTGCGACGCGCGTGGGCACGGGGTGCCCACCCTACACTTACGGGTGCATCGCAAAAACGAATTGTTAGATGCGCCCTTATGACTCAAAATAAAACTGGCACACGGCCCACCGTGCAGCCAGGCATCAACCCACAAGGCCAAGGCATGACCACATCCGCAGGGCTCCGTCCCGTGATCGACCGTCCGCTCAAACGCGACCAGATCGAATTTACTCCTGAACTCCGCGCCGAACTGCGCGCCACGCTCGACGCCGCGTTGACCGAAATGCACATCAAGGCGAACGACAAGCAGAAAAATCAGCTCGTCGAATCGCTCGCTTTCCTGTCCGAATGGAACGCCGTGATCAATCTCACGGCCATTCGTGAGCCGCAGGCAATGCTCGTTCAGCACATTCTCGACTCCGTTTCGATTCTGCATTTCATTCCGAAAGAGGCGACGACACTGCTCGACGTCGGGTCCGGTGGCGGCTTTCCGGCGCTGCCGATAGCCGTTTTACGGCCCGATCTTGAGGTTGTGAGCATCGATTCCGTGCGCAAGAAAACCGATTATGTGAACAAGGCGGCCGAAGCTTTGGGCATCGGTAATTTGTCCGCCGTTCACTCGCGCGTTCAAGATCATCCGGTCACGTACGACGTCGTGATCAGCCGCGCCTACGCATCGCTGCGCGATTTTGTGGTGTCCGCACAAGGCTGCGTCTCGCCCGACGACGATGCGCTGGTGCTCGCGATGAAGGGAAAATTTCCGTCTGACGAAGTCGCCGAACTCGCCGGAAGGGGTTGGGTCGTAGATCGCAAGCGGGCGCTTACTGTGCCGCATCTTGAAGCGGAACGGTGCTTGCTTTGGTTGGAGCGGGCGTAAGTCAGACATGACCGGCATCAACGACCTCGCGTCGCTCATCATCGCGACGCTCATCTTTTTAGCCATTCCCGGCCCCGGCACGATCAAACTGTTTGCTTCGATGGCTGAAAACAACGGGGGGCCGAAAGCGGGCGTGTGGAGCACGCTAGGGCTCATGGCGGGCGATATTGTTTGGATGGTGTTGGCGCTGTCCGGCGTCGCTGCGCTGGCCGCGGCTTATCCGCGTGCGTTCGATTTGCTGCGTTATGCAGGCGCGGCGTACTTGGCCTGGATCGGCATTACGCTGATTCGCAACGCCAAACAAACACTGGGCGATGGCGTGGTGGTTCAGACCGCTGGGCGTGGACCTCGGCAGTGGTTTCGTGAATCGGCGCTGGTGTCGCTGTCCAACCCGAAGGTCATCGGTTTTTACGTCGCGTTCTTTCCGCTATTCATCGATCAGGCCACATTTGACGGCGTTGCGACTTACGCGCGCATCATGGGCATCGTGCTGGCGATCATCTTTGGCTACTGTATGTGGCTGATCGTGGTCGCGCAGGTTGGCAAGCGCGTATTCGTGCGTTACCCGTCCGCAAGTGCTTGGCTCAAGCGCGCAGCGGGCGTTGCGCTGATCGGGTTTAGCGTCAAGTTTGCGTTGCAGAAATAAGAAGTCGGGGAATCACTTTGATCAGAACCATCGCCATCGCCAACCAAAAAGGCGGCGTAGGCAAAACCACCACGGCGGTGAATTTGTCGGCTTCGCTCGCGGCGCACAACCGCCGCGTGCTGCTGATTGACGTCGATCCGCAGGGCAACGCCACGATGGGCGCGGGCATCAACAAAAATGCGCTGGAAACGAGCGTTTACACCGTGCTGCTCGGCGAGGCGGGCTTGCTGGATGCTCGCGTTAAAGCGCAGGGTGGCTTCGATCTGATCCCCGCTAATCGCGAGCTCGCGGGCGCCGAGATCGAGATGGTGTCGATGCCCGATCGCGAGATCAAACTCAAGGACGCGATCCACACGTTGAAGGCCGCGATTACAGCGGTCGCCGATCAATACGATTACATCCTCATCGACTGCCCGCCGACGCTTAATCTGCTGACCCTCAACGCGCTCTGCGCCGCCGACAGCGTGCTGATCCCGATGCAGTGCGAGTATTACGCGCTGGAAGGTCTGTCCGATCTCGTCGGCACGCTGCGCAAAATGCAGCAACACCTGAATCCGACGCTTGAAATCGAGGGCCTGCTGCGCACCATGTACGATGCGCGTATGAGTCTGTCGCAACAAGTCGCCGCGCAGCTTGAACAACATTTCGGCAGTAAGCTGTTCGCCACAATTATTCCGCGCAATGTGCGGCTCGCAGAAGCGCCGTCGCATGGTTTGCCTGCGCTGTTGCTGGACAAGGCGAGTAAGGGCGCGCAGGCTTACATGCAGTTGGCGACCGAGCTTTTGGCGAAGCATGAAAAAGAGCACGCGCCTGAAACCCAGCCGGTCGCGCGCGTCTGATGCCGCTGAATACAGGCCACGTGATGACTACGCCGCGCATGACGCTCGCCGACATCACTGAGGCGGATTTTGTCGCGACTTATGCGGCAGATCGCGATCCGATGGTGGCGCGGTACGTGGGCGACGGACTGCCCGAAACGCGGTCGTTCGAAGACTATTGCGAGTACTTCAAAGCGCGAATTTCAAGCTGGATGAACGAGCGTTACCGCATGTGGGTGATGCGTTTGCATGACGACGATGCGCTGCTGGGTTGGGTGATGTTACGACCCATCAACGACACAGCGCATGTTGAGGTGGGCTACCGCTTGCCGCAATCGAGCTGGGGCAAAGGGTACGCCACCGAGGCGATGCGTGCTGTCCTCGCTTACGGTTTCAACGGCGTCGGCCTTGATGAAATTTCGGCCGTAACGCACGCCGACAACGCCGCGTCACAAAACGTTCTGACCAAAGCCGGACTCAAGCGCGACGGCACGCTTAACTACAACGGTCGCGGTGAAATTCCGTTCTTCCGGTTGACTAAACAAGATTACGAGAGACTCTGATGGCTGTGAAACTCAAGGGCTTAGGCCGGGGACTCGACGCGCTTTTGATGCCGGAGCCGACCAAAGTCGACTCGCCCGCAGCGGGCATCACCTCGCTAAAAATTAGCGAGCTAACAGCGGGTAAATATCAGCCACGCCGCCGTTTTGACGACGCATCGCTCGCCGAGTTAGCCGCATCGATCACGGCGCAGGGCATCATGCAGCCCATCGTTGTGCGCAAAGCGCCGAGCGGCAAACACGAAATCATCGCGGGCGAGCGCCGCTTCCGCGCAGCCCAACTCGCGGGCCTGATTGAAGTGCCGGTGCTGGTCAAAGACGTCGATGACAAGACGGCGCTCACGCTCGCACTGATCGAAAACCTGCAACGTCAGGACTTGAACGCAATTGAAGAGGCGCTCGGCTTGCAACGCCTGATCGCCGAGTTCAGTTTCACACACGAACAGGCGGCCGAAGCGGTGGGTAAATCGCGCAGTGCCGTGTCAAATCTGCTGCGCCTGCTGGAGCTTGCAACGCCTGTGCAGGATCGCGTGATCGCGGGCACGCTGGACATGGGTCACGCCCGTGCGCTCGCGCCGCTGGCTAAAGACAAGCAGATGATGCTCGCCGAGAAGATCGCCATTAACGGCCTATCGGTGCGCGCGACCGAAGCGCTGGTCAAAGATGAAATAGACGCAAACACAAAGAAGCGTCCCGGCGTCCCGACGCATCGCAGCAAGCAGGAAAAGCTCGGGCTCGTGATGCCGCGAGACCCCGATCTGGATCGCCTCGAAACCGAGCTTGCCGACAATCTTGGAACGTACGTCGAGATATCGCATCAGGCGAACGGACAGGGCGAACTGGTGATTCGCTACGCGAGCCTTGATCAACTGGACGGCATCATTGCCCGCATGAAGCGATGATTCGCTTTTAGATGAAAGCGCCACCGTACCTAGGGTAGGTGAATAAAGTGACGCTAGTCGAGCTGTAGGATAAATCAAGCTTAGCCCGCATCCAGTGGTCATTGCAGCAGAAAGCTGATTCATTCATGTCGCGAAGAAACCCGGAAGAAACCTCATGGGGACCGTCGAAGCCGCCGTCGCCACGCAACTCGCCAATATCGAGAAGCGCACGGGTAAATCGCTCGCTGAACTGGTCACGATCGCTCGGGGCAGCGGCATCAGCAAGCACGGTGAAATTCGCGATCATTTGAAATCGACGCTTGGCATTGGCTTCGGTGACGCCAATGCGCTGGCGCATTACACGGTGAAATCAGCAGCAGCGACCGCAGCCAAAGCCCCCGCAGTGAACATCGCCGAACCCAATGACGTCATCGCCGCGCTCTACGCTGGCCCGAAGGCCACGCTGCGGCCGATTCACGACGCTGTGATGGCCAGGATCGGCTCGTTCGGAGCGTTCGAAATTTCGCGCAAAAAGACTTACGTCAGCCTGCGTCGTAAGAAACAATTCTCCATGCTTGGCCCGGCAACCAACACCCGCGTTGAACTCGGCCTCAACATCAAATCATTGCCCGCCAGCGACCGCCTTGTCGAGCAAGCCGCAGGCGGAATGTGCAACTACAAAGTCAAACTCACTGACGTCAGCGAAGTGAACGCCGAACTCGTGAAATGGGTGCGTGCCGCGTACGACGCGGCGGGGTAGTCCCGCCGCTTGACGCAGCTTCCGGAGAGTAAGCTCTGGGCGGGGCGAGAAGGGTTGCGGTGAGTGCAATGTCGGCGCCAAACCGCCAAACCGCCAAACCGCCAAACCAGCAAAGCGATAGGACACGAGTATTCGTGAATTGCTGCGCATCCTGTTCGAATGGAAAATCAGATTAAGTTGCTAAACCACTTTCTGAGTCCATATTTAATCGTTTTACTCACTTAACAAAACTCTCTAAATTCAAGTCCTAGCAGTACCCCACTTCATCTTCGTCAGGAAAAACCATGTCAGCTGAAAGCCAATGCCCGATGTCCGCCTCTCGCCAAACTCAATCGGCCAACGGCGCGCGGTCGAATCGCGACTGGTGGCCGAACCAGTTAAACCTCAAAGTGCTTCACCAGAACTCTGCGCAGTCGGCACCGACAGGCAAGGATTTTGATTACGCGAAAGAATTCAAGTCGCTCGATCTTGATGCGGTCATCAAGGATCTTCACGCGCTGATGACGGACTCGCAGGACTGGTGGCCAGCCGACTATGGTCACTACGGACCGTTCTTCATTCGCATGGCGTGGCACAGCGCGGGTACGTATCGCGTGACCGATGGTCGTGGCGGCTCGTCGTATGGCATGCAACGCTTTGCGCCGCTCAACAGCTGGCCGGACAACGGCAATCTCGACAAAGCGCGTCGATTGTTGTGGCCGATCAAACAGAAATACGGCCAGAAAATTTCGTGGGCTGACCTGATAATTTTGACCGGCACTGTCGCGCTCGAATCGATGGGCTTCAAGACCTTCGGTTTTGCCGGTGGTCGTGTTGATGTGTGGGAGCCGCAGGAGGATATCAATTGGGGGCCTGAGACGACGTGGCTCGGCGATGAGCGCTATAGCGGCGATCGCGAACTCGCGAATCCGCTGGGTGCCGTTCAGATGGGCTTGATCTACGTGAATCCCGAAGGGCCAAACGGCAAGCCCGATCCGCTCGGCTCAGCGCGTGATATCCGCGAAACCTTCGCACGCATGGCGATGAATGATGAAGAAACCGTCGCGCTCGTGGCCGGTGGACACACGTTCGGCAAAACCCACGGAGCTGCCGATCCGGGCAAATATGTCGGTCGTGAACCGGAAGGCGCAAGCATTGAGGAGCAGGGCCTTGGCTGGAAAAACAATTTTGGCAGCGGCAAAGGCGTCGACACCATTACCAGCGGCCTTGAAGGCGCATGGACGACCAACCCGATCAAATGGGACAACAACTATTTTGAGAACCTGTTCGGCTACGAGTGGGAACTGACCAAGAGCCCTGCCGGCGCACATCAATGGACACCGAAGGATGCGTCGGCAGCAGGCACCGTGCCCGATGCGCACGATCCATCAATCCGTCACGCTCCGATGATGTCGACGGCCGACATGGCGCTCAAGGTTGATCCGAACTACGCTGCGATTTCAAGGCGCTTTTACGAAAATCCGCAGCAGCTCGCAGACGCGTTTGCCAAGGCCTGGTACAAGCTGACGCACCGCGATATGGGGCCGGTGTCGCGCTATCTGGGCCCGCTCGTGCCCGCTGAACCGCAACTGTGGCAAGACCCAGTTCCTGCTTTGGATCATGCGTTGATTGATGCGCAAGACGTCGGCGCGTTGAAAGGCAAACTTCTCGGGTCTGGACTCACCATTTCTGAATTGGTCGCGACAGCCTGGGCTTCCGCCTCGACGTTTCGCGTCTCCGACAAACGGGGCGGTGCTAACGGCGCTCGTATTCGCCTCGCGCCGCAGAAGGACTGGGAAGTTAACCAACCGGCTCAACTGGCCAAAGTGCTCGCGAAACTGGAAGCGATCCAGCACGCTTTCAACGCTTCACAAACCGGCGCCAAAAAGGTTTCGCTCGCCGACTTGATTGTTCTGGGTGGTTGCGCTGCGGTCGAGGAAGCCGCGAAGAGGGCCGGGCATAACGTCATTGTGCCGTTCGCGCCGGGACGTACCGACGCATCAGAGGCGCAGACCGACGTGCATTCGGTTTCAGCGCTGGAGCCGAAGGCGGATGGCTTTCGGAACTATACGAATGGCAACGCGGGTGCAACGGTTGCCGACTGGTTGTTGGATCGCGCCCAGTTGCTCACGCTTTCTGCGCCAGAGATGACGGTGCTGATCGGCGGCCTGCGCGTGTTGAACGCCAACGTCGGACAGGCTGCGCATGGCGTGTTCACCAGGCAGCCCGGCACGTTAAGTAACGATTTCTTCGTCAATCTGCTCGATATGGGTACGACCTGGCGCGCGTCTGCGTCGGAGGGGATATACGAGGGACTGGATGCAAATACGAAAACGCCGAAGTGGAGCGCGACCGGTGTTGACCTGATCTTTGGTTCGAATTCCCAGCTGCGGGCACTGGCAGAGGTTTATGCCTCGGATGACGCGAAAGAGAGCTTCGTGCACGACTTCGTGGCGGCGTGGGACAAAGTGATGAATCTGGATCGTTACGATCTCGTCTGATCGTTGCCAGTGCCCGAGCGACGGGGCGTATTGCTCCAACGTCATCGCCGTCTGGTGTTGACGCGTTGGTTGTCACGGCGCACAACGCGTCAAGACATGCTCTCGCTTTGGGGCAAAATCGTTCCGCTACACAGCATCTGACTATTTACGAGGTTACATACATGAACAAGTTTGCATTACTCGCCGCTGCTGCGCTCGCGCCGTTGTTGCTCATTGGCCCCGCGCACGCGGATTTGGCGCTGGCCACCGCTAAAGGCTGCACGGCGTGCCATCAGGTCGACAAAAGAGTCGTCGGCCCTGCGTATGGTCAGGTGGCTGCCTGCTACGCCAGTACAGATGCAAAGGTGTTGGCTGCGTCCAAGGCGCAGCTGATCAAGCACGTCAAAGAGGGCGGTGCAGGCAAATGGGGTCCGATCCCGATGCCAGCGCATCCGGCGGTTTCTAACGAAGACGTGGCCAAAATCGTCGATTGGGTGCTAACGCTTAAGCCGATCGATTGCCCGAAAGAGTTCAAAGCGAAGGCGTAGCGTTCGGAAGCAAGGCGCTTCTCGCCGAAAAAAGCCCGCTGATCGGCGACGACAGCGGGCTTTGTTTTGCTCGCTCTGCGAAGGAACTACAGAAAACTACAAAAAGCGTGTTTGGCATGTAGCAGGACAACAATTTTGACTTACAACTTTTGCATGAAAGCACGCTTGCATGTGGGCTAAATGTGAATTTGTTGCTTAGTCGAGTATTGCCAAAATATGCAACCAGCCCCTGTGTAATAGTGCGTTCAGCGAAAAGCTGTTACCTCTCAAGGTTCGCTATTGCGGGGCGATTAACGAAGCGCATCCGTCCATGCTCAAAGCGCATAACGCCGACATGTAGCCTCCCGTAGCCAAGGCTTAAAATAGAAGTTCCGCGATCTGAGCCTAAACGGTGCGCTTCGCGAAGCACCGCGCACGGTCTAACCGACCCGTTGTCTGCGGCGACAATCTTCAATCGTCGCAATTTTTCCGCTTTCCCCATGAATCAGCCCGAAACGCTCGCTACTTTGCAGGCTTCAGTCCACGCCCCCGCTTACGTCAAAAACATCCGCCTGCTGTCGTGGGTGCGCGAAATGGCCGCGCTTATGCAGCCCGACGCCGTCCACTGGTGCGACGGTTCCGACGCGGAATACAACCAGCAGTGTGACGCGTTGGTCAAAGCTGGGACGTTCAAAAAATTAAACGAAGCCAAGCGCCCGAATTCCTACCTCGCGCTCTCCGCCCCATCGGACGTCGCCCGCGTCGAAGACCGCACGTTCATTTGTTGCGAGAAAAAAGAAAACGCTGGCCCGACCAACAACTGGGTCGCACCGGACGAGATGCGCGCCACCTTGCGACCGCTGTTCGCGGGTTGCATGAAGGGCCGTACGATGTATGTCGTGCCGTTCTCGATGGGCCCGCTCGGCTCACCAATCGCGCACATCGGCATTGAGTTGAGTGACTCAGCCTATGTTGTGGTCAACATGAAACTCATGACGCGCATGGGTAAAGGCGCGATTGACGTGCTCGGCGAATCCGGCGAATTTGTGCCATGCGTACACACGGTCGGCGCGCCTTTGGCTGCCGGTCAAAAAGACGTGACGTGGCCGAGCAACAAGACCAAGTACATCGTTCACTATCCCGAAACGCGCGAAATCTGGAGCTACGGTTCGGGCTACGGCGGCAATGCGCTGCTCGGAAAAAAATGCTTTGCGCTGCGCATCGCGTCGAACATGGGCAAGCGTGACGGTTGGTTGGCTGAGCACATGCTGATCCTGGGTGTTACGAATCCTGCGGGCAAAAAATATCACGTTGCTGCTGCATTCCCGTCAGCCTGTGGCAAGACTAATTTCGCCATGCTCATCCCGCCAAAAGGTTTCGAAGGCTGGAAAGTCACGACCATCGGCGACGACATCGCGTGGATCAAACCGGGCAACGACGGCCGTCTGTATGCGATCAATCCCGAGGCGGGCTATTTCGGTGTCGCGCCGGGCACCAACACCAAGTCCAACTTCAACTGCATGGCGTCCATCGAGCACGACACCATCTTCACCAACGTTGCGCTGACCGACGACGGCGACGTGTGGTGGGAAGGCATGACCAAAGAAGCCCCTGCGCATCTGATCGACTGGCAGGGCAAAGATTGGACGCCCGCCATCGCCAAAGAAACCGGCGCTAAAGCCGCGCATCCGAACTCGCGCTTTACCGTCGCCGCGACCAATAACCCAGCGCTCGACAGCGAATGGGATAACCCGGCGGGCGTAGCGATTGATGCGTTCATTTTCGGTGGTCGTCGTGGCACCACGATTCCGCTCGTCACCGAAGCGCGCGATTGGGTGGAAGGCGTCTATATGGCTGCTACGCTCGGCTCGGAAACCACCGCTGCGATTGCGGGTCAGGTCGGCGTTGTGCGGCGCGACCCATTCGCGATGATCGCGTTCTGCGGTTACAACATGAGCGACTACTTCGCGCATTGGCTCGAGATGGGCAAGCGTATCGAAGCGGAGCACGCAAAATCGGGCGTCAAAGTACCAAAGATGTTCACCGTCAACTGGTTCCGCAAAGATGCTGACGGTAATTTCGTATGGCCGGGCTTTAGCGACAACATGCGCATCATGGCATGGATGCTGGAGCGTGTTGATGGCACGGCCAAAGGCAGTGAACACGCGTTCGGTACCACGCCTGACTACGCCGACGTCAACTGGAACGGCAGCGATTTCAGCGAAGCTGATTACGCGAGCATCACCGCGCTGGATCGCGATGCTGGTGTGGCCGAAGTCAAGTTGCACGCAGAGCTGTTCGAATTACTCAAACACAATTTGCCTGCTGAATTGCCAGCAACCCAAGCAAAAATCGAAGCGCGCCTCGCCAGTTAATTCGTTCGTGCACGCACCTGCATTGCGGTGCTCGCACGCGAGATGGCATATTAGACGCTGAACGAAGCAGACGTTTTGAGCGCTACGGATCAACCGTCAGCGACATTCATCTGCGGTGAGGCAAGTATGTGGGACCGCTGGAAGTACTTTTTAAATCGCGCCGGAGAGCGGCTGTGGGTGAAGCCGCTCGTGGTGTGCTTGCTGTCCATCGTTGCGGCGTTTGCCGCCCATCTTGCTGACGGGACGGGATTAGGCGATTTCGTGCCCGAGATCACGCAGGAGTCGAACGAGACGTTGCTCAAAATTATGGCGAGCAGCATGCTGGTGATGGCGACGTTCGCGGTGTCGTCGATGGTGGCCGCTTACGCGTCAGCCAGCAGTTCCGCGACCCCGCGCGCGTTCACGCTGGTGGTCGCGGATGACGCGTCGCAGAATGCGCTCTCAGCGTTTATCGGCGCATTCATCTTCAGCGTGGTCGCTTTGGTCGCGCAAATGAATGGGTATTACGAAAAGGCAGGCCTTTTCGTTCTGTTTGCGTTGACGATACTGGTGTTGGTCATTGTCACCGTTACTTTTGTGCGCTGGGTGGACAACATCGCCCGCCTCGGCAGAATGCGCAACACCATCAACCGAGTCGAGCTCGCTGCCGCAGCCGCGATCAAAGCACGGCTGGCGAACCCACGCCTCGGCGGCATTTCGGCACCGTCCCCAAAAGACGGGATAGCGGTGTATGGCAACGCCGTCGGCTATTTGCAGCGCGTGGATACCGCTCAATTGCAAGCACTCGCGCAGTCGACGGGTCTGCGAGTATTTGTAGCGGAGATTCCGGGGGCCTTTTGCACGCCGGATCGACCATTGGCTTGGGTGAAATCTGACTCAGAAAGCGTGCCGCCCGACGTTGACATGAAGGCGCTCGCCGCAGCGTTTGGAATCGGGGCCTCCCGCGTGTTTGACCATGATCCGCGCTTTGGACTGGTCGTGCTCTCCGAGATCGGAAGCCGCGCTCTATCGCCCGCCGTCAACGACCCAGGAACCGCCATAGATGTCATTGGCACGCTGGTGCGGCTCTTCTCGATGTGGGATACACGCGGCAAGGCACAGACACCGCCCGTCATCAAGTTTGACCGCGTCGCCGTGCCAGAGCTCAATCTTGCAGACCTGTTTGACGACGCATTTACGGGCATTGCCCGCGATGGAGCAGGTACGGTGGAGGTGGTCGTTAGGCTGCAAAAAGCGCTGGAATCGCTCGCTGTAATCGACAACGCACCGATGCAGGAAAGCGCGCTGCTGCATGCGCGACGATCGTTGGTTCGGGCGGAACTTGCGATGCAGGCACCCAGCGACTTGGTGGCCGTGCAAAAGGCGGCCGAATTCGCAGCTTTGTGAATAGCGCGCGGTTCAGAAATTTGAAGTGGCAAGATGCTGCATCACGCGAGCGGATTTGGCCCTTTGATATCGAGCCGTGATCAATGCACAGGCTAGTCGATCAAGTGCAGAATAAGACGATGACGACTGCGCGTGACTAGCCCGCCGTAAGCAGCGCCAGCGCTGCCACGTCAACACCAATCACAAGGCCATCACCACGCGTGATGACCGGGCGCTTGATAGTGCTCACATGCTTGAGCATCACGGCAATCGCTGTCTCACCGTTCACTACGCTGGCTTTGGTCGCGGCGTCTAGCTCGCGCCAGGTCGTGCCCTTGCGATTGAGCAGCACTTCCCAGCCACGTGCCTTCACCCATTGCCGCAGCAATTCCTCGGGTACGCCCTGCTTCTTGAAGTCGTGGAACGTGTAGTTGATGCCGTGCACATCAAACCAGTCGCGCGCTTTTTTGACGCTATCGCAATTGGGAATGCCGTAAATCTGAATCATGGTGTTGCCTAACTTTCAAATTTTGCTGTTTGCAACCAGATCATGAAATCGCTCGCACACATCGGATGCGCAATCAGAAAGCCCTGCGTCGCATGCACATGCATCCGCCGCAAAATGCTGCGTTGCGCTTCTGTTTCCACGCCTTCAGCGATCGTGAGCATACCCAGGCTTGATGCAAGACGAATAGTCGCTTCGGTAATGGCGAAGCAGTCGCGCGAATCGGTCAATTCGCGTACGAAAGACTGGTCAATTTTTAAACGATCAATCGGCAAGGTGCGCAGGTGCGATAGTGACGAATATCCCGTGCCGAAGTCATCAATGGCGAGTCCAATTCCGGCGGCGGTGAGTGCCGCCAGTGTCGTTGCCGTTTCGTCGCCTTCCTGCATCAACATGCGCTCGGTGAGTTCAAGCTCCAGGTTTGCGCCGATCAGATGGTGGCGCTTCAACGCATCAAGCACCGATCCCACAAAATTTGCCGACCGAAACTGAACGCTCGACAGGTTCACTGCCACGCGAGGCTCACGCCAGCCCGCCGTCTTCCATGTCTTTATTTGGCCCAACGCTTCGTCCAGCACCCACTGTCCAATCGGCGTGATGAGCTGCAACCCTTCGGCCACATGGATGAATTGAGCCGGCCCAATCAGGCCGAGTTCGGGGTGGCGCCAGCGAATCAACGCTTCCACGCCGATCAGCACACCATCGGGTTCACTGATCTGCGGTTGATAGAAGAGCTCGAACTCAGCGTTGCGAACCGCATCGCCCAGTTGCGACTCGATGGTCAGCGCCTGATCGGCGGCGCGCGCCAGTGATGGATCGAAAAAGCGCAGTGTGGCGCGGCCCTGTGACTTCGCGAGATACATCGCCGCGTCGGCATTCTTCAAGAGCGCCATGACGCTTCGACCGTCATCGGGGAACAGTGCCACACCAATCGAGGCCGTCACGGTCATACGACGCCCCTCAATATTTAGAGGTTGTGCCAGCGTATTGAGCAGACGCTCTCCGAAAGCTGCAAGAACGTCGCGATTGCCGCCCTGTTTATGCACAACAACAAATTCATCGCCGCCGAGACGCGATAGCAACGCTTCATCTCCGCACTCGGTTTGCAATCGTTCGGCAAAGGTCATCAGTAGCTCGTCGCCCGCAGC